>CAVEHG010000022.1:0-14188 GCA_963615405.1 bacterium
ATGCCTCCATCGTGGACACGAGCAGGCTCTTTCCGAACCGGCGCGGACGGCTCAGGAAATAATATTTTCCCGTTGACGCAAGCCTGTAGATGTCCGCGGTCTTGTCGACATAGACATATCCGCCTTCTCTGATTTCCGAAAAAGACTGTATTCCGATAGGGTATAGCATAGCACATCAGTTTTCGGCAAAAATACTAAAAATGTGATGATTCTCATAATTTCCGGAACTCCGGATTACAGAAAATCCCGCAGACTTTTCCGCAGTTCGGCCAGGACTTTGGACATTCTCCAGGCTACGGTTTTGGGTGAGACATTCATCTGGTCGGCAATTTCCTTATAGCTTTTGTTCCTGAAGCGGTTCATCTCGAAGGTCTCCCGGTAGATAAGCACATTCGTCCAAAATTGCTGAAAATCCTCGAAAATTTCATAACTTCGCGGCCGGAAAAGCAAAGGCTCTTCCAGATAGGTTATGGATTCAAAAGAAAGAATAGCAAGGGCCTTGGCTGTCGCCACCGACACCAGGGCATTCGTAATGGGCTGTGGGGTTTGCTCCCAGGCTCCTGCGGAGTTCGCGAAATGGTTCCCCGATTCAAAGGCTGCAGTCATTGTGGCTGACCTGAACACGTGGAAGGCGCTTGGAGAAAAGGTGTACGGGCTGTTTGTCGCCGCCGGCATCCCTACGGAAAAATATATTATAGAAAATAAAGAGTTCCACGCCGACTGGAGGTATGTGGATATGGTTGACCACATCATTGCCGGAGACTTCGCCGGGGCGAAAGCCGTCGAAAATGACCCTGAATATGTCGAGCCGGATGCTGAAAAAGCGTTCAAACCGTCCGGGGAAGCCGAATATGTCGCCGTTTCGGTCGGCTCCGGCGTCATTAACGACCTGTGCAAGCTCTCCTCGCACCATTTCGGACAGTCTTATCTCACCCTCCCGACAGCCGCTTCCGTCGACGGATTCTCGTCCTTCGGAGCGTCCGTCTCCTACCACAACTCGAAGCAGACATTCTCCTGTCCCGCGCCGAAGGTGATCATCGCCGACATCGACGTGATCGCTGCCGCGCCGAAGGCGATGACCGCCGCCGGGTACGCCGACCTCGCCGCAAAGGTCCCTGCCGGAGCAGAGTGGATGATTGCCGATTTTGTGGGGGCAGAGCAGATTAACCCGGGCGCATGGCACGTGCTTCAGGACTGTCTCGACGACCTTCTCAGCGACCCTGAAGGCGTTGCAAGAGGCGACAAACAGGCAGTGGCCGATCTTTTTGAGGGCTTGACTCTCAGCGGGATAGCAATGCAGGCGGCGCAGTCGAGCCGTCCGGCTTCCTGCTGCGACCACCTTTTCAGCCATATCCTCGACATGACCCATCACCGTTTTAACGGAAGATTCCAGTCACACGGATTCCAGGTGGCAATCGGCACCCTCACGATGTGCGCCGTGTTCGATGAACTGTTCAAGATGGACCTCAGCAAGATTGACGTTGACGCCTGTGTCAAGGCGTGGCCGACCCTCGTGCAGGAGCAGAACCGCGCTCTCCGGATTTTCAAGGATTTCCCGGCTCCGATGCTCGGCTACACGGAAATCACCGGGAAGTATGATGACGCCCAGACTGTACGTACGCAGCTTGCAAAGGTGAAGGAAAACTGGCCGGATCTCAGAAAGAAACTTCAGGACCAGGTGTATTCATTCGCGAAGATGCAGGATCTGCTGAAGAAGGCAGGCGCCCCATACGACCCTGCGATGATTGGAGTGACAAGGGAAGACGTGAAAGCGATGTTTCCCAAGGTCCAGCTGATGCGTTCCCGCTTCAATGTGCTTGACCTCGCAAAGAGAGGAATGTTCTACGACTCTCTCGTGGACTCTGTCTTCGCCCCCGGCGGCGCCTGGGATCTCTCGAAGGAAATGTGAGGCAAATTCGCGGGGGAATCCGGTTTTTGTTGAAGAATAACTCAGATTATTCCTGCCGGGTAATGCAGGCACCGAGGGCGTTGAGGCGCAGGTCGATGTCTTCGTAGCCGCGGTCGATCTGCTCGATGTTCGAGATCACGCTCGTCCCTTTGGCGGACATCGCCGCGATGAGCAGGGCGATACCGGCGCGTATGTCCGGGGAAAGCATCTTTCCGGCCTTGAGGCTGATGCGGTGGTCGTGGCCGATGACCACGGCGCGGTGCGGGTCGCAGAGGATGATCTGCGCTCCCATATCAATCAGTTTATCCACGAAAAACAGCCTGCTCTCGAACATCTTCTGGTGTATCAGCACGCTGCCCTTGCACTGCGTGGCCACGACGAGCATCACTGAAAGAAGATCCGGGGTGAGTCCCGGCCACGGCGCATCCGCAACTGTGAGTATGGATCCGTCGAGGAAGGACTCAATTTCGTAACAGTCCTGCTCCGGAACGAAAATATCGTCATCCCTCTGCTCCAGTTTTATGCCCAGGCGGCGGAAGCACTCCGGAATGATGCCGAGATTCTCGTGGGATACGTTCTTTATCGTGATTGAACTTCTGTTCATTGCCGCCATCCCGATGAATGAGCCCACCTCGATCATATCGGGCAGAATTCTGTGCTCCGCCCCGTGGAGTTTCTCCACTCCGTTGATTGTGAGTAGATTGGAGCCTATTCCCTGGATATCCGCTCCCATTGCGACGAGCATCTTTGAAAGCTGCTGAACATAAGGTTCGCAGGCGGCGTTGTAGATCGTGGTCCTGCCCTGCGCGAGCGATGCGGCCATCAGTATGTTCGCCGTTCCCGTGACGGAGGCCTCATCCAGAAGCATATACGCCCCTTTCAGGAAACTGCCGCCGAGGGGCTTTTTGCAGGAGAGGTAGAACGCCCGGAGTGAGGAATCGTAAGTGAGTTCCGCACCGAGATTGATCATTCCCTGAATGTGCGTGTCAACCCTTCGCCGCCCGATTTTGTCACCGCCCGGTTTCGGGAAATAAGCGTGACCGAACCGTGCCAGAAGAGGTCCCACGACCATCACCGATCCGCGCAGCCGTGCGCATTTGCGGACGAATTCCTCACTGCTGATATAGTCTTCGTTGAGATTGTCCGCCTTGAAGGTATAGACCCCCTTTTCAAGCCGGTTGACCTCCACTCCCATGTCCTGTAACAGCAGAATGAGGTTTTTCACGTCCAGAATCTCCGGGACATTGCTGATTTTCACCTCTTCTTCCGTCAGGAGCACCGCACTTATAACTTCAAGCGCCTCGTTTTTCGCCCCCTGCGGCATTATGGTTCCGCTGAGCCTGTGACCGCCTTCAATGACAAACGAACTCATAGCCTATTGAATTAATTCAAGTTTCAAAAGTGCGAAACCTGAGTGATTTGATTTTCGAAGCTCTTATTGATTTTCACACTGTGAAAATTGAGTTTTTTTTGAATAAATATTTTTAAACTCATCACCCCGTCGGACTTACAATATGAAACCATTTCCGGCGGCGACATTTCAACGGATGCAAATTTAACGAAAATATATTATAAGACAACGGATTTGACGGGAATATGCCGGCGGCGCGACATTTTGAGAATCGGATTTTTTGTGCTATTTTGCGGGCGGATTGGAAGCGGTTCTCCGAAAATAGCTTCCTGGTATTGATCAGTGATTTCCAGCCCTGACGCAGATTGCGGTTGCGGCTGAGAAGGGGTGGGCCCCGGGTTGAATATGAAGAATTACATTCGAATCCTGTTGATATTGTTCCTTTCTTTTTCCGGAATTGCGGCATCCGCGCAGTCCCGGACGGTCAGCGGCACTGTGAAGGACAGTGAAGGCGTGCCGATGCCGGGAGTGGGCGTAATGCTTTCAAACGGCGGAAAGGTGGGTACGGTGACGGACGTCGACGGCAAATGGTCGCTCACGGTTTCAGGGAAAACTCCGGTGCTCGTGTTTTCGTTCCTCGGGATGGAGACGCAGGAGGTCAGTTTGGGCGAAGGGCAGAAAATCGTCAATGTGACGATGAAAGAGTCCGGGACTATGCTCGACCAGGTGGTGATCACCGGCTACACTCAGACCTCCACCAAGAAAATGACCGGTTCCGTGGAGGTGCTCACGACCAAAGATCTGATTGACAAGCCACAGTCGTCCATCGACGCAATGCTTCAGGGACAGCTCGCCGGAGTGAGCGTGAATGCGACTTCGGGACAGCCGGGCCGCACTCAGGAGATCCGGATCCGCGGACAGGCGACTCTCACAGGCGACCAGAGCCCTCTCTGGGTGGTTGACGGCGTGCCTCTTCAGGGAGAGATGCCGAATGTTTCCGACAGTCAGCTCAAAACCGGCGGGCTGGAGGATTTCCTCATCAACGGAGTGGGCGACATAAATCCGAACGACATAGAGAATATCTCCATACTCAAGGACGCTTCGGCTGCGGCGATTTACGGCTCGCGCGCGGCTAACGGGGTCATCGTCGTCACAACCAAACGCGGCGCTGACGGACCGATGCGCGTGAACTATTCCGGAAACGTGTCCGTGACCTTCCGCCCGCAGAGGGATGCCGGGCTGATGAACTCTTCCGAGAAGATTGACTGGGAACAGGAACTCTGGGACGAGTTCTCCGCGGATCGCTTTGGGGGGGGGCGGAACCTATCCGGTCGTTGGCATCGTCGGGATGGTGCGTTCAGGCTACGGGAAGTATGCCTCGATGGCCGGGAACAAAGATGCGCAGGACAAATATCTTGAGGGGCTGAAATCCCGCTCCACGGACTGGTTCAACGAGATTTTCCGGAATTCCGTCTCCACGAACCACCATCTCAACATAAGCGGAGGCTCAAGGAAATACAACTACTATGTCGGACTGGGCTACACCCACGACGCAGGGCTTCTGATCAGGGATGACTACAACCGCTACAACCTCAAGTCCAACTTCACCTTCACGCCGAACCGCATTCTGAAACTCGATCTCGGTCTGGACATATCCCGTCAGGAATCCCAGGCCCCGAACCTCAGCGACGTCGATCCTTTCAGCTACGCCTACTACGCCAACCCATACGAGTATTCCTACAATGAAGACGGCTCCTACCGCGCCGACGAGACCTGGCAGGTGCTGAACCAAGCCAACGGCAGTTCGGTCGTTCCGGTCTATAACAAGGGCTACAACATAATGCGCGAGCTGAAAGAGACCTCAAGCAAGACGGGAAACTGGGCGAACACAGCCCGTGCCGGAGCAGAGGTCAAATTCCTCGAACAGCTCAAGTTCGTCGGACTTCTGTCCTATTCCTTCGCAAACAACCGTACGGAGAAAATTAACCCCAAGAACACCTACGCGGCCTGGAGCGAGATGCTGGACTACGACAAGTCCTTCAACTCAAGCCTGTGCTACGGTTCCATAATCCAGAATTCACTCACCCGCAACTCCTTCATTGCGAGAGGTCATCTTGCCTACAATCAGGAATTTGCGGACGGGGTGCACGCCCTTTCCGTGATCGCGGGTGCGGAAATCCGTGGAGAGAACTCCAACACTCTCTATGCCAAGAGGCTGAACTATGATTCCAACACCCAGACCACCTCTATGCCGCAGCCACCGACAGGCAAAAATCAGCTGGAGTCGTGGCTCCGCGAAGTGGAACAGCTCAGCGGAGAGTACTGGTCCAAGAGCCGATATGCCTCTTTCTATGCTTCCGGTGACTACTTTCTCCTGAACCGCTACATCCTCAATTTCTCGTTCAGGACCGACGGAAGTTCCTATTTCGGAAGCAAGAAGCAGTTCAACCCGACCTGGTCGGTGGGCGCGGCGTGGCACATCCAGCAGGAAAAGTGGATGCAGTGGGCATCCCGCTGGCTCGACAGGCTTATTGTCCGTGCCGCCACCGGATTCACCGGGAACATCAACAACGGTGTCGCACCGCAGCTTGTGATGAGCTACTGGCAGCAGCAGTATAGAAAATATAACGGCGAGTCGCTTGACATCGCGACCTTCTCCGGCACACCGAATCCGAACCTCGGATGGGAAAAGACTCAGGACTACAAGGTTTCGCTCGAATGGGGACTCTTCGGGGAGAGGCTTTCCGGAGTTGTCGAGGGGTACAAAAGGGTCAGCACCGATGTGGTGGTCAGTTCCCGCATTCCGAGCGTCACCGGCTACACCTACCAGAAATACAACTCCGCCGACATCTCAAACAGCGGAATAGAGTTCACTCTCAACGGACGCATTCTTGACACAAAAGACTGGAAGATAAACGCTTCCGTGAACTTCTCCTGGAACTACAACATCGTCACCCGCTACGACAGCGTGGACAAGATGACCTCCTCCACCCGCTACTGGGTGGGCTACCCGGTCAATGCCCTTTTCATCGGAAAGCTCGACGGGCTGAACTCCGAGGGACTCTACAAGTTCGCGCTCCGTCCGGATGCCGAAATCACAAAGCTCTCCGACTATCAGAACGCCGACAACTACCGCTTCTATCTCGGCACGAGCACCGCTCCGTACACCGGCGGATTCAATCTGAGCGTGGCGTGGAAGGGCCTGTGCCTCAGCTGTTTCGCCGCCTATTCAGCGGGAGCCAAGACTTTCGAGAATCCTGCCGTGCCCGGCTCGTACGGTTCGATTACCCGCACCGGAGCGGATCCTGAGCGCCCTCAGACGGTTTACAGCGACCTCTACACCAACCATTTCAATGTACGGCGCGACCGCACCGACCGCTGGACCGAGACCAACCGGGATGCGAAATATCCCCGGATCTACGATGCCTACGGCACATCCTACAATTTCGACCGGGACAACCCGTTCAGCAGCGACATCATACGCGGTGCCTATGTGAAGGACAACTCCTACCTGAGGATCAAGAACATAATTCTGTCATATTCGCTGCCTCAGTCCGCTGTGAAGAAGATGAAGATGACTTCGTTCCGTATGAACCTTTCGCTGAACAACTTCTTCACATTCACAGACTATGACGGACTCGACCCTGAAACCCCGGGGGCAGTCTATCCGGTGAGCCGCAGCGCGACGTTCGGACTGGTGATTGGATTCTGACGGATTTGACGATGGATTTATGATTTGATGACGACGGCGACGGCTAACTGATGATATGAACGCATCAGGGTACATGCGAAACTTAAATGATATGATTGTTCGTAAATGAAAAAATATGTTGTAATATCGCTTGTGCTCGCTGCGGCAGTGTTCTTCTCCGGCTGCAAGCGCTTCCTTGACGTGAAGCCGCAGGGAAAGGTCATTCCGCAGACGGAGAGCGAGTATGCGGCGGTGCTGAACTACCGGCTGAACAACATCGAGGCCGGGGCAAGCGACTATGCCGTTGGAACTGCGGCCAGCCTCTCGATGTACGAGGGCTTCGCCGACGACTTCAACGCGAACCTCGCCGTCGGCAACCTTCCGATTTATGCCGGAACGGACTTCAACAAGCATCAGGACATCTACCGCGACCTCTACGCCGTCATCAAGGACTGCAACATAATCATTGAGGCGATGGATGCCAAAGACAGCGATGAGGCACATATGCTTTCCGCTGCCTGCAAGGGTCTGAAGGGCGTGTGCTACTTCCAGCTCCTGCGCAACTACTGCAAGGCCTACAAGCCTTCAACCGCGGAGAATGAACTCGGCCTGTGCATAGTGGACGCGTTTGACATCGAATATTACCCCGAGCGTTCGGACCTCCGCACCACTGCGGAATATGTCGTGAAGACCCTCAAGTCTTCGATTGCCTACGGGATTACAGATCCCAAGTATGTCTTCAACTCCTATGTTGTCAAGGCATATCTTGCAAAGACATATTTCTGGATCCAGAACTGGTCCGAGTGCCTCGCGCTGTGTGAGGATCTGGTGAAGATTTATCCTCTTGAGGAACGTGCGGACTACACCGCGCAGGTGAACAGCGAATACGAAAAGACCCCGTCCGTGATCATCCGTTCGCATATCAATGACAACAACACATCTTCCTCGTCAATCCGCAGCCAGGCGCTCGCCGATCTCCGCTCCCGTCCTCTCTCATATTCGCTGGTGAAGCTTTTCGACGCAAAGGACATACGTCTTGAGAATGTCTCAAACAAATGGAAATGCCTTAAGGAGCCTTCGGTGAAACTGCGTTCTGCGGAACTCTATCTGATGATTGCCGAATGTCAGGCGCATCTCGGAAAGACTGCGGAGGCGCTCGCGACTCTGAACCTTATCCGTTCGAAGCGCATTGAGGGGTGGACTGGCTGGACGGAGGATACTCTCCCTGAAGTTGATGCAAGTCAAAGGATTACGGCAGATGCGGAGGGCAAGCCGCTGACAAAACTGATGTCCGCGATTCTGAACGAACGGCGGATGGAGCTCTTCGGTGAAGGCGACCGCTGGTTCGAGCTCAAGAGGAACGGGACGCCGACCTGGAAAATCATCAACGACGCGACGGGCGTATATCAGAAATACACGATGGAGGAATATATGTACACTTTCCCCATCAACAAGGACGATACGGAACTGAAAGATTACATTAAACAGAATGAAGGTTATGTTGAATACAGCGGCGAATAGGTTCAGGCAGTCTCCGGACACATTTCCGAAAGCACGGTTTTCCGGTGTTGCGCGCAGGTCGGCGGTGACGGCACTTCAGCTGTGCGCGGTCGCTGTCTTTTCCGCGGCGACGCTTTCCTCCTGCGGCAACTACGACCCGCTGCCCCCGAAGACCGAAGCTTCGACTTCGTACTACATCCCCGAGCCGGAGGCTCCGACCCAGGCCGAAATTGACGGGATGAAGGCAGAGCGGGCGGAGTACAATAAATTGACTGCCAAGTGATTGTCAGTGCCGGGCAGTTGACTTCCGGGCTATGCCTTTGCTTTCGGGTTTTGGAAACAGGTTATAAATTACAATAAGTTTTTAATTATTAATGTATTATGCGTATGAAAAAGATTACAGTCGCATTGGCAGCAGCGCTCGCGGTTCTGAGCGCCTGCGAAAAGACCCCGGTTCTCCCGGAGGTACAGTTTGACAAGGCAAATTACATTCTGCCTGCCGATGAACCGGTGAGCGTCAAGATAGTTTCCGACAAGGAGCTTACATCAGACGTCGCTTTCACTGTCAGCGGAACGGCGGTGAAGGATGTCGATTATACGATTTCCAGAGAGCAGTCAGTCCCTTTCTTCACAGCTGTCGAGGGTGAGATAGTCATAACTCCTCTCAACAACCTGGAGGACAAGAACATCGTCATTGAACTCGTCGCAACTGCGGGTGACTACACTGTGGGCCAGAACGCCAAGACAACCGTCGTGATAACTCCGAAGGAGAAGATTTATTACAGCTTCGCGAAATCTGTGACACGTCTTTCCGGAACAGCTGAGAGCACGGTTTCACTCAATCTCATAGGGGCTTCCACCGGAGACAAATTCAAGGCATCCGGAGAACTCAAGATTCCGTTCACCGTGTCAGGAACTGCCGTTGAAGGCACTGACTACGAGATTGTCGGCGGCGAGAAATACCTTGTCGCAGAGGACGGGACAAATGTAGCCACAGTAAAGATCAAGTCAAAACACGAGACCGTGCCGGCAACCATCCCGACTCTGAATTTCGTTCTTGACGGAGGCGACAGGTTCCTCGCCGGAGTTAACTCTTCCACCGAGATTGTTTTCGGCGGAGCGCTGCGGTTTGCAGAAATTGCCGGCAAATGGGCTTATTCAAGTTATCCGCTTCACGATGACGAGGAGGCCGATAAGGCTACATTTGATATGCTGATTGAGGATGCGGGGGATACCTGGGAGGCTAACATCCCTTGGAAAAACACCGCTTCAGATGTAATCGAGTTCAAGACCGTGGACGGAGTGAACAAACTCACGGTAAGCGGTACGGGCGACATCTTCGACTTCCTTACAGATGCGGATGTGACAGGAATTGAGCCTCAGGCATACTCTTGGTATTATTACAATCCTGCAAGGCCGTGGGACAGCTCAGTGAAAGTGCAACTTTCAAAAGTCAACTACGACTTCACCAAGAAATCCACTGACTATAAGGAAGGTGCAATTATCCTGAATCTCAGCGGGGACGGCAATACTCTGGATCTCGTAATTCCTGCCTCAAGTTTTGACCCGATAAAGGGGGATTATTTCAAAGCCATCCGTGCCGTATATGAAGGATTGATCTGGGATATGTATGTTTCCTCAGGTTATTGGGATCTGTACTACGTCTTCACGAAAGTCGAAGAGTAATCATTTGATTCTCAGATAAAAACAAGGGTGGCCATAATTCTGTGGCCACCCTTTTCCGTATTCCCGAGGAGCACAACGCAGCAGGTGCTGTATAAAGAGCTTGGAAGGAGGGCGTTTTAAAAAGATGGGATGCAAGGCCCGCGACGACGGTGAACCCGGAGCAACCTTTCGGTTGTGAGGATTTCACCGAGGAGCACAACGCAGCAGACCGCTTTTTAAAACGCCCTCCTTATGATGTTGAGACCGTCGCGAATGGGTAATATAACATTCTCCACCCGAGGATCCGCCGCAACCCTCTCATTAAACTCCAGTATCCCCTGTGTCTGCCTGTCCCGTGAAACCGTCTCTGCGCAAACTTTTCCGTCCCAGAGTACATTGTCGGCGAGAATCCACCCTCCCGGGCGGACACGCGGGAAGACCAGCTCGTAGTAGTCGCAATATTCTCGCTTGTTGGCATCGATGAACACCAGATCGTACTGCTCAGATCCGAACTGCTCAAGCGTCTTTTTGCAGTCGCCGATGTGGAGCGAAATCCGGTCGCTCACCCCGGCCCGTTCAAATCCCTCGCGAATCAGGTCTTCAAGTTCATCGTTGAGCTCCAGAGTGTCCAGATGCCCGTCTTCAGGCAGGGCGGAGGCGAGACAGATTGTTGAATAGCCTGTGAATGTGCCGAGTTCGAGAATGCGCTTTGCCCCGCTCATCTTCACGAGCAGCCTCAGCAGTTCTCCCTGCACGCTTCCCGAGAGCATTCTCGCGTGGTTCGTGCGGATGTTCGTCTGCTTTTCCAGCCAGGAGAGCGCAGGCGAAGCCGACGAAGAATGTTCCTTGATATATCTGTAAATATTGTCTTCCATTTCTATTTGTTCAGACACCGAGCGGCCCTTTGTGGGGGTCGTAAACCTGAATGGGGGAGAGAATGCCATCCAGTTCCACACGGTACAGCTTCTGGTTTGTCCCCGGGCTGCGAAGCCCTCCGAGAGAGGCGATGTACGGGCCGAGCTTAATGTAATTGAAATCCTTCGCGTCCACTCCCTCCGCAAGAGTCTGTCTTCCCGAGTACCAGCCGGTCTTGAGGGCAGGCCACCGTTCGCGTACTCTCCGGGCGCAGGCGGCCACTTCCTCCGGGGAATTGTCCCCGCCCATAAAGCAGACGCAGGTTATGCACGTGGCGTATTTCCCAACAATTTTATCGAGACCGCTGAAATCCAACGCTTCACAGAGCACATCACCCGTGTCTTCCCAGAGCCAGGGGCTGTGGCACCCCGCACAATGGTTGGGACATCCGGTGATGTTCACCGCAAGCGTCACCTCGTCAGGAATCTCCTGACAGACGATGTCATAATTGTAATATTTCAACATCCTTTTCCGCGCAAAATTTTTCCGGCTCAGAATTGTTCCGACAAATTTCCCGGTCAGACAGCCTGTCGCAGGAAGTCGACAGGCCGATGAAGAACAAGGCGCAGTTATTCGCTACTTTGCGACTTCCGTCTGCTCGATTTCGCCGTTGTCAGTAGCATAATATCTGCGAGCCGCCTCCGCCTGTCTCGCCGCCGAGAAGTTGCTGACCCTCTTCATATACCCGATGATCCTCGTCAGATAGTCCACATTCTTGCTGTGGCATTTCGGGCATTCGTGCAGATAGCGCTTGTCGATGTGTCCGCAGTCGTTGCAGATGGTGTTCGGGATGTTGAACGTGAAGTAGTTGCAGCCCTCCTGAGCGGCGACCTTGAGCAGCTGGCGGTACTGGTCCTTGCTCAGATGCTCTTCGAGGTTCATATGAAGCGCCGAACCTCCCGTGAGGTGTTCGATGTATTTACGGCCGTGGAGACGGAACTTGTCGATGATGTTCAGAGAGTTGTCCTCCACGATGTAGAAGTAGCTGTTGTAGCAGTCGCGCGGCACCATATAACCGTCTTCCCTGTCCCATTTGGCGTGCTTCACTCCCACATTCTCCGCAGGAATCATCTCGCAGTTGAAAAGGGTCTCCCTGGTGCGGTATTTCTTGTTGTATTTCTCGATGGTCCCGAGAACCTTCTGCACGAATTCGGTGTACTGAGGATTGTCGGTAATCGGAATCCCGAGGAACTCGGCGGCCTCCACGAGACCGTTGATTCCGACCGTGAGGTACTGGCGGGCGATGTTGATGTAGCCTGCGTCGAACAGCGGCAGCATCCCCTTGTTCTGCAGCATCTTGAGGTTCTCGTTGTAGCCGAGCTGAACCTTGTGCACGAGATCCGTGACCTCTTCGAGATAGGCGATGTAGTCAAGCCCGTTCTTCACCGCATACTGGATGCAGCGGTTGAGGTTGATCGTGAGCACCGACTTCGAACCTGTCGAAACTCCGCCGGCACCGAGGGTGTAGCTGAATCCGTTGTCCTGAATCTCGTTGCGCAGACGGCAGCAGCTTGCGAGCGAGTCTGCGTTGTCGCTCATATATGTGAAGAAAGAATGGCCTTCGGCATACATCTGTGCAGTGAAATCGCCCCATTCCTTGTCGCGCACGTCGCCGTTTTCGGTGAGCAGCGACATCGTCTCCACAGGGAAGGTGAGCGGAGTCTTCAGCCTCTCCGCATTGAACCACTTCATAAACCTCTTCTGAAGCCAGCTGAGTCCTTCCCAGTCAGGCTGGCTACCGTCCGGGAAGTGGAACTCGCCGAACATGCTCTCGAAATAGAAACGGTCGTAATAGGCTATGTTCCAGAACACTGCCTGGAAATTACGCGCTCCGGTAGGCTGGTTGATTGAATACACGATCTGCTCGAAACTGTCGGTGATGACCTTGTCGAGTGTCCTGCGCTTCAGGGAGAGATCCACGACCTCGTCAGCCCGTTTGTAATAGTCGAGCCCGTATTCCTTCCCTATGAAATAGTTCATATACATAAGGAATTCCGGGGTTGCGCACGCACCGCTCAACATACTTGAGACGATGAACACGAGGTTTACGAACCCGCCGCAGAATGATTTGAGGTTGGTCGGCTTCGTCGAGTTGCCTCCGATTGAGATCGTGCCGTTGAGCAGCCAAGGGTACATCGTGATGCTCGCGCAGTAGTTGGCGAGCGAGGTTTCGTCGTTCTTGTATATGAAATGGTTTTTGAGCAGTTTTATGTATTTGTCAGCGAACTCCTTGCCATACATTTCCTTGAGACGGTCGCAGAGAATCCTGCGGTTCATCCTGATGAATCCGCCTTTCGGAAGTTCGCCCATAAGCGTGGCGATGTTCTTGTTCTCGACGTTTGCGTTCGCGTCGAACTTGCTTCCGGTGGCCGGATTGGCAGAGTTGCAGTAGTCGATGAGGAAGTTCAGCTTGTCACGGGTGTCGCGGTCTTCGGCGTGCCTCTGACGGTAGAGCATGAACTCTTTGGCCACCTTGAAATATTTTTCGGCCATCAGTCCGGTCTCCACCTGGTTCTGGATCTCCTCCACGGTCATCCCGTTCGTGAGCCTGACGTGGGAGAGGATTGTCGTGAGATCGTCGTCCGTCGCGAATGCGCCCACTGCGAGAAAGGCTTTCCTGATGGCGTTCTTTATCTTGTCGACCGAAAACGGCACGTGTTTGCCGTCACGCTTGATGATGTAAATCTCTGAACTGCTCATAATCTGTTGTTAAAGTTTCGCAAGCGCGAGGCTTGAGTTTGTTGTTTTCCTTAGGTGTCGAATATATTGACGATAAAGTTCAACTTATTGAAAATCATCGTCTTACTTTTTATCGCCTCATTTTCTCCAATTGAAGGATAACAAAATTAGACCTTGCGGATGAAATAGTCAAGTGTCGTGTATCAGAATTATTCACAAAGTTATCAACAATGAGGTGAACCCCATTTCTTGTGTCCAACTTTTGTGGTTCACCTCAAACGCAATCCATGTCTATCGGAAGGTTTATTTATCAAGCGCCTACACCCATAAGAAAATCAAAAAGTCCGACTGTCAGAATGCCGTTGTCGTCACGCCACGGAGTTATGTCATCTCTGACTACGATGATTTTTTGGAAAGAGTCCCCTATGCGCAGGAGCGATGCCGTCTCCTGCCTTCTTTTTTCGTCATCCGGGATGGA
>CAVEHG010000023.1:0-13762 GCA_963615405.1 bacterium
ATATTTAATTATATATGAAACTTTCGCAGTTTAATTTCAACCTTACTCAGGATAAGGTTGCTCAGGAGCCTCCGAGATGGAGGGACGAATGTAAACTTATGGTTCTCCATAAGGACACCGGTGAAATCGAACACAAAATTTTCAAGAACATAATCGACTACTTCGGAAAGGGAGATGTCTTCGTTCTCAACAACACAAAGGTCTTTCCTGCAAGGCTTTACGGCAAGAAGGAGAAGACCGGGGCAGAGATTGAGGTCTTCCTTCTGAGGGAACTGAACCCGGAGCAGAGGCTTTGGGATGTGATTGTGGACCCGGCGAGGAAAATCCGCATCGGCAACAAACTCTATTTCGGCGAGGACGAAAGCCTTGTGGCTGAAGTGATAGACAACACTACTTCCAGGGGAAGAACTCTGCGTTTTCTCTATGACGGCACCTACGAGGAGTTTAAGCAGGTGCTTTTCTCCCTCGGCGAGATGCCGGTTCCGAAATGGGTCAAGCCTAAGGTGACAGCGGAGGATACCGAGAATTACCAGACCATCTTCGCATCGGAAGAGGGTGCGGTCTGCGCCCCGGCAGCGGGTCTGCATTTTAGCCGCGAACTGATGAACAGAATGATTCTCAAGGATATAGACAAGGCATTCATCACCCTCCATATGGGCATCGGACACTTCCGCTCTGTGGATGTAGAGGATCTTTCCAAGCACAAGATGGATTCCGAGAGGCTTATAATCTCGACTCAGGCGGCCGACAGGATCAACGAGGCGAAGCACACAGGGCACAAGGTTCTCGCGGTGGGCATCACGGTCATCCGCGGCTTGGAGACCTTCGTCACCACGAACGACGAGGTGAAGCCTTTCGACGACTGGACCAACAAGTTCATCTTCCCGCCGTACAGGTTCTCGGTTCCGGACGCAGTCGTGTCCAATTTCCATCTGCCGGAGTCCACGATGCTGATGTCAGTGGCGGCTTTCGGCGGCTACGAGAAGGTTATGAACGCCTACAAGGTCGCACTTGAGAACGACTATAAGTTCGGCCCGTACGGCGATGCCCTGCTCATTATATAAAGGGGTGTCTGGGGGCGGCCTGCTGCGTTGTGCTCTAAAAAAAGAAAAAAGTATTCAAAAAAAAGAAAAATCTGCTGTGCGGGAGGGCTCGTACAACAGATTTTTCTTTTTCTCTTGTTAGCTTTGCCCGGATGAAAACTAATAGATTTCGGGATGAGCATAGACTATGAAACTGCGTGCCTGTGCGCGCTTAACACCATTTTCGGATTTGAACCCAAGATTGCGGGAGCGCTCCTTGAGAGTCTCGGCAGCGCCGCCTCTGTATTCGGCCTCGGGGAAGGGGAGAAGGAGACCGTTTTCGGACCTTATAATAAATATAAGGAAAGGATTACCGACTCTGAGGTCCGGAGCGCCGAGCGGATGCTGGAGAGCCTTGCGGATGAAGGAATTGTCTTCGTTGGGAAGACTCAGAAGGGCTATCCGCCGCGCCTTCTGGAGTGCCCCGACGCTCCTGTGGGGCTTTTTGTGCGCTCTCTCAGTCCTTTGGAGGAGATTTTCTCCAGGGAGGCCCCAGCCCTCGGGGTCGTGGGCACTCGGGAGGTAACCCCTTACGGACGGCAGTGGTGCACCGACATCGTCTCTGCGATTGCCGCTGCGACACAGGGGAGGAGCGCCGCCGGAGCGGCTTCTCACTCATCGGAAGCCTCCGGAGCGAACCCTAAGACAAACTCCTCCCGGGCAAAGGCCGCCGCGTGGCGCCCCGTAATTGTCAGCGGCCTTGCCTACGGAGTGGACATTCTTGCGCACTCCTCGGCTCTCGAAGCGGGACTTCCCACCGTCGCGGTGATGGCGACCGGTCCCGATGCGGTCTATCCCTCCCGCCATCGTGACTGGGCTCGCCGCATTGCCTCCACGTCACGCTGCGCCCTTGTAACCGATTATCCTCCCGGGACTCCGCCTGTTGCAGTGAATTTTATAAGAAGGAACAGGATTATAGCCGGGCTGAGCGACAGCGTCATCCTTGTCGAGTCAGCGCTGAAGGGCGGCGGGATGATTACCTGCCGGATGGCCTTCTCCTACGACAGGGCGGTTTTCGCTCTCCCAGGGCGTGGAGACGATGGCCGTTCGCAGGGCTGCAACCACCTCATCCGCGAGGGTGTGGCGGAAATCATCGACTCTCTGGAAACTCTCCCCCAGCAGCTCGGCCTGGTGGAGAAGGGGCGGTGCGGCCTCCCGGGCGTTTTTCCGGGCGGTTTCCCAGGCGGTTCGCAGAGCGGTTTCTCGGGCGGTTCGCAGAGCGGCTTCCCGGGCGGGAGAAGCGCAGGGGGAAGAGGCTATCGGCCGCAACTTCCTGACCCCGAGACAGTTCGGGAGCGCTACTGCGCCCTTCTTCCCGGAGAAAAACTCTCTCTTCTCACTTCTTTGCTGCTTAAAATCCGTGAACGGAGTGGCATCAGCATTGATGAACTTTGTGAGGAGGCTTCCGCCCCGCGCCGCGCTGTCTGTGAGCTCACCTCTCTGCTTGAAAGTGACGGACTCATCTCCATCGACCTTCTTCAGCGGTGCTCAATCAGCGGAAGGGGGTGAGGGGCGGCCTCTTCGGCAGACGAATATTTACTCAAAAAGTCTTAACTTTGCCCCCGCTTCCCGGGCTGCTCAATTTGGATGAGTAAAAACTCAAGGTAAGCGCTTGCAAAATGAACTTTATAGACACACATACGCATCTCTATGACGCCGCCTACGAGGGTGACGGTGCGGGAGCGGTGAGGCGCGCAATCGAGGCCGGCGTCACCCGCCTTGTGATGGCAGACACCGACTCCAGCGTCAGGGAGGCTATGTTTTCCCTCTGCGACGCCTTTCCCGAAAATGCCTTTCCCTGCCTCGGACTTCACCCTACGGAGCTCCACGAGAACTGGCGGGACGAACTCGAAGGCGTGATGAATTTCTCCGGGCGGAGGATTTATGCAATAGGGGAGACAGGGCTGGACCTTCACTGGGACTCTTCCCTTTTCGATGCCCAGAAGGAGTGCTTCCACGCCCAGCTGGAACTGGCCCTGAAGATGGATCTTCCCGTCATAATCCATTCCAGAGATGCTACAAAAGCCACTTTCGACATTCTTGAGGCCTTTCGCGGGAGAGGCCTTCGGGGAGTTTTTCACGCCTTCAGCGGCAGCATCGAAACTTTCCGGCAGCTGGACCGCTACGGGGACTGGTTCGTTGGGATAGGCGGGGTGCTCACCTTCAAAAAGGCCTCCATCGCAGAAACCGTCAAGGACATCCCTCTCGAAAGAATCCTGCTCGAAACCGACTCGCCCTACCTCGCGCCGACCCCGCTTCGCGGGACACGCAACGAGAGCGCGAATATCCCCATTATAGCCACGAAACTCTCTGAAATAAAGGGCATTCCGCTGGAAGAGATAGCCTCGGTCACAACAGCCTCGGCGGAAAAACTGTTTAAGATATGAATCCCTCAATGCCAAAATCCTCCATACTTATAATATACACCGGCGGCACCATCGGAATGAAGGCCGACCCCACCGACAATACCCTCAAGCCATTCAATTTCAGCCAGATACTGGATGAAGTTCCAGAGCTAGGGAAGTTCGCGTGCAGGATTGACTCCCTGTCGTTTTCCCCGATAATCGACTCCTCTGACGTGGAGCCTTCGATGTGGCTGAAAATCGCCGGCATAATCGAGGAAAAATATGACCTCTACGACGGCTTCATCATCCTCCACGGCACGGACACTATGTCCTATTCCGCCTCTGCGCTGAGTTTCATTCTCGAGGGGCTCACCAAACCGGTCATTTTCACCGGGAGCCAGCTTCCGATCGGCACTCCTCGCACTGACGGCAAGGAAAATCTGATCTCGGCGGTGGAAATTGCGGCGGCAAAGGACTCCGGGGGGCACGCCCTTGTGCCGGAAGTCTGCATCTATTTCGACAACCGTCTTATGAGAGGCAACCGCACCACCAAGTTCAGCTCCGACAATTTCAACGCCTTCCGCAGCGAAAATCTGCCTCCTCTCGCCGAGGCCGGCATCAGCATCCGCTACAACTCCGGCATAATCATCACCCCGAAGGACTGGAACGCCCGGCCGGTTTTCCACAAAAACCTCGACACAAGGGTCTCTATCCTTAAAATCCACCCCGGCATAACCCCGCAAGTGGTGCGAAACATTCTGTGCGGCAGCGCCACGCGCGCGGTCATCATCGAAACCTACGGCAGCGGGAACGCCCCTTCTGCGGAGTGGTTCCTTTCGACGGTCAGGGAGGCACACGAAATGGGAAAAGTGCTTCTGAATGTCACCCAATGCCCTTCCGGCAGGGTGGATATGGATATCTATGCAAACGGAAAGTCCCTCAAGAAGGCTGGCGTTCTGGACGGAAGAGACAGCACGACGGAGAGCGCCCTCGGGAAACTTTTCGTCCTGCTGGGCGAAAACTCGCTGAACTCCCGCGTGGAGGAGCTGCTCGGCTGTGACCTCAGGGGTGAAATCACAATTTAGATGGTTTTCCCGACCGCGTCCACAGGGGCGGGATGTCGCTTTGAAAAATAAAAATATCCCTATAAATGTTTTCAGTATAAATTTTTATTGCTAAATTGCACCGATTTTTGAAAATCGCGATAAGAAAAACGGATGAAGCCCGTAAATCGCGACCACACAAAATGACAATAAACAGATAACAAACAATTTTAATAGTATTAATTTCAAAAAACAATTATGAAAAAAGTTCTTTTGTTTTTGGCAGCTTTCGGCTTGATGGCCTTTTCTGCTCAGATCGCAACAGCTCAGGAGGCTTCCGACGCTGCAACCACCGAAGAAGTGGCAGCTGCTCCTTCAGAGGTAAAGTCTCTTGCTGAATTGACAGCAGCTCAGGAGGAAGTTCCTCTTCATCAGGCTCTTAAGACAAAGTTCATCGAGGGTGGTCCTGCATATATGGCCGCTATCGTGCTCTGCCTTATCCTCGGTCTCGCAATCGCAATCGAGAGAATCATCTACCTTGCATTCTCAAAGACCAACACCAAGAAGCTCCTCGAGGCCATTGAGAAGGCTCTTGACGAAGGCGGCGTTGAGGCTGCAAAGGACGTATGCCGCAACACTCGCGGTCCTGTCGCAAGCATCTTCTATCAGGGTTTCCTCCGTATGGATCAGGGTATCGACATCGTTGAGAAGACAGTCGTTTCCTACGGTTCAATTCAGATGAGCCTTATGGAAAGCGGACTCAGCTGGATTTCCCTCTTCATCGCCCTTGCTCCTTCACTCGGATTCTTGGGAACTGTCATCGGTATGATCGAGGCATTCGATGCAATCCAGGCAGCCGGCGATATCTCCCCTAACATTGTCGCTGGAGGTATGAAGGTCGCTTTGATTACGACAGTCGGCGGTTTGATCGTCGCCATGATTCTTCAGGTGTTCTACAACTACATCCTCGCTGAAATCGAGAAGCGCACCATCGAAATGGAAGACGCATCAATCAGCCTTGTGGATATCCTTGTCAAGAACGAGCAAAAATAAATCAGAATACAATGTACGCAAAAGTAACTAAAATATTAAAATGGGTGCTCCTTATCATAGGCGTGGCTCTCGCAGTATTCGGAATCGTTTACGGATTCACCACTGAGGGCGGTCTTGCCACTGATATCCTGCTCTACTGCGCGTATGCTCTGATTGCTCTTGCCATCCTTGCCGTAATCTGCCTCGGACTCTACTTTACAATCAAGCAGAATCCGAAGGGACTCATCAAGATAGGCGTAGCCCTCGTGATAGCAGTCGCAGTCGTTGCCATCGCATATGTACTGGCACCGGGAACAGAGGCCGAAGGTTGCTCAATCGCGGTTTCTGACGGAATGCTCAAACTTACTGACACAATACTTAATGTAACTTACTTCTGCTGCGGATGTGCGGTTCTCTCCGTCATTGTCGGTGCGATTGTAAGTGCATCACGTAATAAATAATCGACAACTATGGCGAGCAAAAAGACTCCAGAAATCAATTCAAGTTCCACTGCGGACATCGCTTTCCTGCTGCTCTGCTACTTCCTGATGACTACTACAATGAATCAGGACTCCGGACTGCAGCGTCGTCTTCCGCCTATGCCTGCTGAAAATCAGAAGGCTGAAGACCAGAAGGTTAACCGACGCAATATCATTATTGTGAAGATTAACTCCGCAGACAGGCTTTTCGCCGGGAACGAAGCTATGGATGTCAGCCAGTTGAAAGATAAAATCAAGGAATTCCTTACCAACCCGGCCGACGACCCGAAGTTGCCGGAAAAGAAGATCAAGGAGATTGAAGGCTTCGGAGCATATCCTGTCTCCGAGGGCGTGATTTCCCTTCAGAACGACCGCGGTACGAGCTACCAGGCCTACATCGCCGTTCAAAACGAGCTGGTCAAGGCAATCAACGAAATTCGTGACGATTTCTCCCGCGCCAACTACGGAAAAGTTTACGCAAGGCTTACGGAGGATCAGCAGAAGATAGTCCGTGAGGCTGTCCCTCAGAAGATTTCCGAGGCCGAGCCTAAGGATGTTTCAAAACGATAGGAGATTCAGGATTATGTCAAAATTCAGAAAAGACGAAAAGAAAACGACCCCGATGGCCAGTACGGCATCGACTTCGGATATCGTGTTCATGTTCCTGTTCTTCTTCATGGTGACGACCAACCTCCGCAAGACGGAGAACAAGGTCATCGTGAAACTCCCGGAGGCATCCGAGGTTGTGAAGCTGGAAAGAAAGGATCTGGCATCCTACATAAACATAGGAACGCCGGTGAAACATCTCCAGTCACAGTTCGGAACAGACTCACGAATCCAGTTGAACGATTCCTTCAAGACTGTCGATGACATCCGCGACTTCATCGCTGCGGAGCGTGACTCCAAGAGCGAGGCCGACAGATCGTTTATGACAGTCTCAATCAGAGCTGACGAGAACACAACAATGGGTATTGTGACTGACGTGAAGCAGGAGCTGAGAAGATGCTCCGCTCTGAAGATTATGTATTCGGCACGAAAGGCTGAAAAATAATCCCGTATTGATGATAGGAGGGATGCCCTGACTGCTAAGTGATTGGGGCATCCTTCTTTTTTATGAATCAGGACACAGGTGTTTATGAATCAGAACACAGGTGAAACTAGAAACTTAAACTGCAGATGAGGAACAAAAGAAAGATAGCGGTTATTGTGGCGACAGTGCTTGTTGCGGCCGCGACGGTTTGCATTGTATATTCACTCAAGAAATCCCGTGAACAGACTCCGCCTAAATATGTATTCCTGTTCATCGGTGACGGAATGGGACTTGCCCACCTCTCCGCCGCAGAATCCTTCCTTGCCTATCAGGATTCCTGCTACGGCGGCGGTTATCTCACCTTTACACAGTTTCCTGTCATCGGGCTGACCCGAACCTGGTGCGCCGACAGCGGTGTGACAGATTCTGCTGCGGCGGGCTCCGCGATTGCCTGCGGCCAGAAGACAGATACCGACAGGATAGGGACGGATCCGGAAGGTAACCCTATGAGGTCCATGGCATACGATTTCAAGGATGCCGGCTACCAGGTGGGGATAATGTCCGACGGCCCTGTCAATCACGCGACTCCGGCCGCATTCTATGCCCACGCACCCAAGCGGACCCGCTATTATGACATCGCAAAGGAAATGTCAGCCAGCGGATTCGACTTTTTCGGAGGTTCGGAGCTTATAGACCGTTACGGAAGGAAACATAATCAGGAGGATATCGTTAAAATCATCGAGGCCGACGGCAATTCCGACGTATGCTTCGGGCTGGACGAACTCAATTCTTCAGTCGCTAAGACAAAGATTCTTCTTCCTCCGAATCCGGAAGATTCCGCTGATTTCGACAATATGGACTCCAACAAGAACTATGACCTCGCGATGGCCGGCAAGGGAATGCAGGCCGCAGACCTTCTCAAGGCCTGCCTCGGAACTTTTGATCAGGACAGGCCGTTCTTCATTATGTGCGAACAGGGATATGTGGACTGGGCTTCACACCGAAACAGCACATTGAGAGTAATCGAAAGTGTCCGGCAACTTGACAAGGCAGTCAAAGAGGCTTACGAATTTTATCTCAAACATCCGGATGAGACGCTTATCCTCGTCACTTCAGATCACGAGACGGGAGGGCTGGCGTTCGGTGCAAAGCATTACAGGACGAACTGGAAGGCTTTTGACGAGTTCTGGACGGATTGCGGTCCAAACGATTCCTCGCTCACGGACGAGGCCAGTGCGCAGCTGAATGAAGAGGGGCATGTCCACTGGGCATCGAACGGTCACACCGGCTGCCCGGTTCCGATTTTCGCGACAGGGAAGAATGCGGAGATGTTCACCGGATTTTACGAAAACTCGCAGATCAAGGAACGGATACTCTGCACCAGGAAATAGCTTTGAAGGAGAACTGTCTGACTGCAAAATCAAAACAGTTCTCTTTTTTTTGAAAAAGCGGAGACTGCTTAGTATCTTTGTGAGATTTTTAGTCTGACCGGAGCCTTTTTTCAATTATTGCCGGGTCGGACATAACAGTATCATAAATGGAAAAGACAATCAGAACCAAGGTCAAGGAACTGCTCGCAAGCGAACCGGGCAGAACCGTTCTGGCAAAAGGTTGGGTCAGGACAAAGAGAGGAAACAAAAACATAAATTTCATCGCTCTGAATGACGGATCGACGATAAACAACATTCAGATCGTTGTCAATCTTGCCGATTTCGACGAGAATCTTCTCAAGAAAATCACAACCGGAGCTTGCATCGCTGTCACCGGAGAACTCGTCGCTTCACTCGGGAGCGGTCAGGCTGTCGAGATTCAGGCCAGGGAGATTGAACTCTACGGTGAGGCGGATCCGGAGACATATCCCCTCCAGAAGAAGGGCCATTCTCTTGAGTTCCTCCGCGAAATCGCACATCTCCGTCCGAGAACCAACACATTCGGCGCTGTTCTGAGAATACGCCACGCAATGGCTTTCGCCATACATAACTATTTCAACAGCAAGGGCTTCGTTTATCTGCACACTCCGCTCATTACGGCGTCTGACTGCGAGGGCGCAGGTCAGAT
Organism: bacterium; assembly: GCA_963615405.1. Lineage (GTDB taxonomy): Bacteria > Bacteroidota > Bacteroidia > Bacteroidales > UBA932 > Cryptobacteroides. Next base: position 9,070 of record CAVEHG010000023.1, read on the forward strand.
GTTCCAGGTGACGACCCTGGATATGGAGAATCCCCCACGCACAAAGGACGGGAAAGTCGATTACAGCCAGGACTTCTTCGGCCGCCACACCAGTCTTACGGTGAGCGGACAGCTTGAGGGCGAACTCGGGGCGATGGCTCTCGGCGAGATCTACACCTTCGGGCCGACCTTCCGTGCGGAGAATTCCAACACTCCGCGGCATCTTGCCGAATTTTGGATGATTGAACCGGAAATGGCGTTCTACGACGTGAACGACAATATGGATCTCGCCGAAGATTTCATCAAGTCGCTCATCCGCTATGCCCTCGACCACTGCGCGGACGATCTCAAGTTTCTCAACGATATGTATGACAAGGAACTCATCGGACGGCTCCAGAGCGTCATAGAGACTGATTTTGTGCGTCTTACATACACCGAAGGCATAAAGATTCTCGAAGAGTCCGGTGAAAAATTCGAGTTCCCGGTTTATTGGGGTGTGGATCTCCAGTCAGAGCACGAGAGATATCTCGTCGAAAAGCATTTCGGCCGTCCTGTGATTCTTACGGACTATCCGAAGGACATCAAGGCTTTCTATATGAAGCAGAACGAGGACGGAAAAACAGTTCGCGGAATGGACGTGCTTTTCCCTAAAATCGGCGAAATCATCGGCGGCTCCGAGAGGGAATCTTCTCTCGAGAAACTCAATGCACGTATCGATGAACTCGGAATGGGACGGGAATCGCTTGAGTGGTATCTTGACACAAGGCGCTTCGGCTCGGCTCCGCACAGCGGCTTCGGACTCGGATTCGAGAGACTGCTTCTGTTCGTGACGGGTATGGCAAACATCAGGGATGTGATACCATTCCCGCGTACTCCGAAGAACGCTGAGTATTAGTAGGGCGCGGGCCGCTTTGAGTTTGGGGTTTCATTAAAACAGAAAAAATGCTGATAATCGGAATTGCCGGTGGATCCGGTTCAGGAAAGACAACGGTGGTCAAGGCTCTTACCGACCAGTTGAAGGAAAGGGTTGTCGTAATTCCTCAGGACTCCTATTACAAGGATTCCAGCCACCTCCCGATGGAGGAGAGGCAGAAAGTGAACTTCGACCATCCGGATTCGATCGATTTCGAACTTCTGATTCAGCATCTGAAGGAACTGAAGGCCGGCAAATCCATTGAGCAGCCGGTCTATTCCTATATAACCTGCTCGCGGAGCAAGACCGAGACCGTCACCGTCAATCCGGCCGAAGTGATCATCGTCGAGGGTATCCTCATTTTCTGCTGTGCGGAACTGCGCGAGCAGATGGACATAAAGATTTTCGTGGATGCGGACGATGACGACAGGCTGATGCGCGTAATGGCGCGGGACATCCTGGAGAGGGGCAAAACCGTAGAAACCGTGATTCAGAGATATTCCCGTACGGTGAAGCCGATGTTCCTCCAGTTCATCGAACCGAGCAAGAGATATGCTGACGTGATTATCCCGCAGGGAGGCCACAACAAGGTGGCCATTGACGTCATTTCGGCGACCATCGAAAAATCGCTGAACACTTCCCATCAGTAACATCTGCCTTGCCATGCGCCGGATAAGTTCAGAGGACAGGGCGGGGCTGTATGTCACCGTGATATTCCATCTCGCGGTGATTATTGTCCTGCTTGCCGTGCAGATTGGCTCACAGCTCAAGGGGGACACCAGTTTCCTTATGGACTTCTCAAGACAGGAAAAAATCGAACGTGAGGAACAGGAAGCGGATTTCAAGGAGAGCATAAGCCGACGGCTGGACGAGATGATAAGCGGAGGCACTTACGGTACTCCGGTGCGCAATGTTACGGTTGACCGCAGTGCGCCTCTCAAAGATGACCGGAACACCGATGCGGAGGAACTTTACCGCGAGAATGAGCGCCTGCAGAGGGATCTGCGGGGCCTGGATTCGCGGGAAGAGGATGCCCGGGAAGAGACGGTCGATATAGACAGGCGCCCTGCGGCGGAACGGAAACCGGACAGACGGCAGTATTCCGGACCTTCGGTGCTGAGCTGGACGCTTGACGGGCGCAAGGCCAGCACGCTTCCTGTCCCTGCCTACAAATGCTACAACGGCGGGGATGTGACTGTCCTGATAAAGGTCAACAATTCCGGAGCAGTTGTGAGTGCAAAAGTAGTCGAGGCCGTGTCAAGCAATGACGAATGTCTGCGGAAATCGGCGATTCGGGCGGCCAGGACATCGCGGTTCAGTATGTCGGCCACGGCGCCGGCCAGTCAGGTCGGGGAAATAACCTACCGTTTCCTACATCAATAACGGGGCGAAGAAAAAGCTTTTTTATCTCATCATCATCTTCTTCATCCCCTCTATCACGGAGTTTGTGGCCGCGACAAAAGCGATCTGCTGCGTTGGGCGGTTTGCCAAAATCCTCACAACCAACAGGTTGCTGCGGTGTTTGGCTTCGCCGGTTGGCGCCTCTCATTCGTGGTGATAGGGTTCGCCCTTGATTATGGTGAAAGCCCGGTAGAGCTGCTCAACGAAGATTGCCCTCACCATCTGGTGCGAAAAGGTCATCCGCGAGAGCGAAACCATCGAATTGCTGCGCTCATAGACCGCCCTGCTGAATCCGTATGCCCCGCCGACGACAAAAACGATGTCGCGGCCCCCGGAAATCTTCCCCTCTATGACTCCCGCCCATTCGACCGAGCTGTATTCTTTTCCGTGTTCGTCGAGCAGAATCACATCGTCATTCGGGCGTATATTCTTGAGAATCAGTTCTCCTTCCTTCTCCTTAATCTGATCCCTGCTCAGAGAGGAAACCTTCTTGAGTTCCGGAATCTCCGTCAGGGAGAAGTTCGCGTAGTGACGGAGCCTGCCGATGTAAATGTCCATTCCGTCCCGTACCCAGTCCCTGTCGGTCTTCCCGACTGTCAGCATAGTGATTTTCATGGCGCAAAAATAGTAAAAAAAGTGCGCCGGCTAAAAAACGCGGGCAGATATGTTGTAATATTTACTACCTTTGCCCCAGAAAAAACTTCTGGAAAAAATATGGCACAGAACGGAACACGCATCGAAAGCGACCTCATAGGCAGCAGAGAAATTTCTGACGACAAACTCTATGGAGTGCAGACACTCAGGGGGATCGAGAATTTCAGGATAAGCAACTTTAAACTCTCGGGTTATCCGCTGTTTATCAACGGATTGGCAATCACGAAGATGGGGGCGGCGATGGCGAATCACCAGCTCGGCCTTCTCTCCGACGCCCAGGCGGAGGCGATCATCGCCGCCTGCCGTGAAATCCTTGACGGGAAGCACCACGAAGATTTCCCTGTCGATATGATTCAGGGAGGCGCGGGCACGACGACCAATATGAATGCCAACGAGGTCATCGCCAACCGTGCGCTTGAACTTATGGGGCACCGCAGGGGCGAGTACCAGTTCTGCTCGCCGAACGACCACGTGAACCGCTCGCAGTCAACGAACGACGCATACCCGACTGCAATTCATCTCGGGCTCTATGCGACCAACCTGAAACTCGTGGAACATCTTCAGATGCTTATCGATTCTCTCCGGAAAAAAGGCGTGGAGTTCGCCGACGTGCTCAAGATGGGGCGCACACAGCTGGAAGATGCCGTGCCTATGACGCTCGGACAGACGTTCCACGGCTTCGCCTCTATCCTTGAAGACGAGGTCCGCAACCTGAATTTCGCGGCGGAGGACTTCCTTACCGTGAATATGGGCGCGACCGCAATCGGGACGGGAATAGCCGCCGAGCCGGGATATGCGGAGAAATGCGTCGAGGCTCTTGCCGATATCACCGGCTGGCCGGTGAAACTCGCTTCAGACCTCGTGGGAGCCACATCGGACACTTCCGGAATGGTCGGATTCTCCGCTGCCATGCGCCGCGTCTGCATAAAGGTCAACAAAATTTGCAACGATCTGAGGATTCTCGCGTCCGGTCCGCGCTGCGGTCTTGGAGAAATCAATCTGCCGGCGATGCAGCCGGGATCCTCGATAATGCCGGGAAAGGTTAATCCGGTCATCCCGGAAGTTATGACCCAGACGGCCTACAAGGTGATGGGCAACGATGTCTGTGTGACTCTCGCCGGTGATGCCGCCCAGATGGAGCTGAACGCGATGGAACCTGTGATGGCGCAGTGCTGCTTCGAGTCTGCAGATCTTCTCGTGAACGGCTTTGACACCCTCCGCACGCTCTGCATCGACGGAATCACCGCCAACCGCGAGCGCTGTCTCGCCAATGTGAAGAACAGTATCGGCATAGTCACGGCACTCAACCCGGTCATCGGCTACAAGAACTCCACCAAGATTGCAATGGAGGCGCTTTCCACAGGCAAGGGAGTCTATGATCTCGTCCTTGAGCACGACATCCTCTCCAAAGAGGATCTCGACACCATCCTCAAGCCCGAGAACATGATTCATCCCGTCAAACTCGACATCCACCCGAAGCATTAAGCCAGTCGCCAAAGCACGACTTCCCCTTCGAGGGGACGGGAGGGGTCTAAAAGCCAGGCGCTCAAGCGCCGTGCGTAGAACAGCGAAGTGTGGGCCCTGTGCGTTAGTGCGCACGTAGCACGACTTCCCCTTCGAGGGGACGGGAGGGGTCTAAAAGCCAGGCGCTCAAGCGCCGTGCGTAGAACAGCGAAGTGTGGGCCCTGTGCGTTAGTGCGCACGTAGCACGACTTCCCCTTCGAGGGGACGGGAGGGGTCTAAAAG
>CAVEHG010000024.1:0-13507 GCA_963615405.1 bacterium
ATGCTGGCGGTAGCCCGGAGTGTCGCCCCACCACGCGTCGTTGGTGATGACGGTCAGCGCCCGCGCCCCTTTGAGCACATATCCCCGGCAATAATCCCCGTAAACGGACTCGTAGCAGACCGCACATCCGAGAGGGACGTCACTGACCGCCCCGTCGCGGTCGGAGGCACGGAAATGGAGCAGAGAAATCCCGTCCTGCCCCACGCAGCGTCCCATCACGCCGCCAAGAAGACGGTCAATCGGGTCAAAGACAACGGGATAGGGCAATTTTTCGACAGCCACCACAAGTTTTGTCTTGTGAAAAATCTCATCGCGTCCGCTGCCGTCAATCATCAGGGCGGAGTTGTGCGACTCGTACCACAGGCCGTCTCCGATCTCTCTGGAAGTGAGCGACGGACGCACTGCGGAGTCGATCCGAGTGTAGGTCGATGCGCCGAGAAGCATATTCACGCCCGGGAAGTCCCCCAGCAGAGCCTTGAAGCGGTTGAGCGTCGGACTCGCGCCGAGATTGTTTGTGGTGACGTCTGAAGTGAAAGTCTCGGGAACGAGCACGAGGAGTCCCGGAACGGAAGCATTCCCGCTCCAGGTCGAATCCCGCTCCAGATTGCGTTTGTAGTCAATCAGTTCCGGCTTTATAAGGTTTTCAAGTAGGGAGTTCTGTTCGTTCTGGGTCATCGCCTCGAACTTGTGGTAGGGGTCGATGTTCGGCTGCGCCACCAGCACATCCACCGTTTCGGCCGGTTCACTCTCCGGCGCAAACCATTTGCAGAGCGACCAGGTCACCGGGCCGAAAAACACGAGGGCAAGCGCAACTGAATACACAATCCGCGCCTTGGGGGAAAAGCCTTCCCAGCGCCCGTCAGCAAGCCTGTGCCCGAACCATTCGCCGTCGGAAAGCCACACCAGCAGGCCGAAGATCCCGAGATTGCAGAGCCAGACCCAGAGCGAGCCCCCGAGGGTTCCCGTGACATCGTACCACTGGACCAGCGCCGGCGTCCTTGCGAAAGCGTTGCCGAGAACGAGCCACGGCCAGGAGATGTCCCAGCTGAAATAGGCCTTCTCCCACGCAATCCACGCGACAGCGAGAAAAATGTAAGGCAATATGCCGCCGAACACCTTGCGCGAGCCCCTGAAAAGGAGAAAAACGACCAGCATCTGGAGCGAATTCAGCAGCACTGCGGCAATTCCCCCGCCGACCGTGGCGTTGCACACCCAGAATGTCGTTAAGGTGTTCCAGAGGACAAAAGCCGCATAGAGATAGACCCACACGTGTTTTCTTCCGGTCAAGGTCAGCAGCCTCTCCGCACAGAGCAGTGGCACGAAACCGATGAGAGCGAGCCAGCTGCAATGCGGCAGAAGGAAGGGCATCGACATCATAATCCCGAAAAGGAGAATCAGCCCCCATATGATCAGCGTTTCACGGGAAATCTTTTTTTTCATATGTTCATATATTCGGATTCGTATATTCATATCCATTGATATGGGTTCGTGCCGGATCCATATATCCCCGACCCCGCAACGTTCCGCAAATTTAGTACGAAACGCGGAGATTTCCGACGGACAGGGCCAAAAAGAATCGGGCATATGACAAATTCTTGCTATCTTTGCACGATTGTGTGATATCCCTCTTCCGAGGAAGGATGGGCTTTTCCGAAATGGGGATAAACATTACGCAAAACAGGAAATTATGCAACTGGATCTTCAGCTGTTGAATATAATAAAGGGATTCTGTATCGGACTGTGCTCGTCGGCGCCAATCGGGCCTATTGCCGTCTATGTCATCCAGCAGAGCCTAAGCAAGGGACACAAGGCCGGATTCGTCACCGGTCTGGGAGCCACGATTGTGGACACGATTTTCGCCTGCATCTCCATTTTCGCTCTCGCATATGCGCAGGAGTTTATGGACAGGCACAGTGAACTGCTGCTCGTCGTGGGAGGATTCACCGTGGCGGTTATCGGCGTGATTATGATTTTTACGAACCCGATTGAGAGGGAGGCGCGCCTGAGCAAGGGAAACGAGAGGATTTCGAAGCTCACCAGCAAGAATAACCACGTGACTGTCAACGATTTCATCAAGTCTCTGCTGATGGGGCTCGCGAATCCGGGCGGCATACTCGTGCTCTTCGCGCTGTTCACGGTCTTCGGAATAGACACCAACGCCAGCCAGGACTGGACAGCCGCCCCGATCATACTCGCGGTTTCGGGAGGAACGATATTCTACTGGTTTTTCTTCAGCTGGGGAATCAGCCATTTCAGGAAATACGTGAAGATACGCACCCTGATCTGGATAAACCGCATCACAGGAGCGGCCATAGCGATTATCGGCCTTGCGCTGGCGTGCGAGGGACTTTTCAGGGTTATATTTCAGGGAGCAAAACTGTTCTAACATATGTCAAAAGCAAAAGCATTTTTTGGGAACTGGATTGTTAAAAACCTGCTTGGGGCGGCAGCTGTGCTGGCCGTGCTCATCGGAGGGGCGGCTATCGGGCTGAACCTGATCACCGGACACAACAGGGAACTGACCGTGCCTGATTTTACGGGAATGAAGGTCAAGGACGCCGAGTTCGAGGCGCACCAGTCAGGAATGAGAACCGAGGTCACGGATTCGGTCTATGTGAAAAGGCTCGGAAGGGGCTATGTTTACAGGCAGAATCCCGCCCCGGGGGAAAAGGTCAAGAAAGGACGGCGCATTGCGCTGACAATCAATGCGGTGACCCCGAAGAAAGTCAGTATGCCGAACCTTGTGGGGTATTCCATGAGGCAGGCGAAGGCCGAATTGTCCACCCGCGGGCTGGTTCTCGGAAAGCTGATGTATGTCAATGATATGGCGACAAACAACGTTCTCCGCCAGATGCGCGGGAATATGGAGATAGAACCGGGAACTCCGATTGAGAGCGAGTCGGTGATTGACCTTGTGGTGGGACTCAATTCCTACGACAACATGACGAATGTCCCGGATGTTCGCGGGCTCAAGCTGACGAGCGCGATCGACCAGATCCAGGAGAACTCCCTGAATTTCAGGAAGGCGGTCTATGACAAGACTGTGCAGACCTATGAGGACAGCACCAAAGCCTTTGTCTGGAGGATGTCTCCGGAACCGTCGGAACTGCCGGTGCTGATGGGAAGCGACGTGTCAGTCTATCTCACGACCGACCTCGCAAAGAAGCCGGTGAAATTCTGAGCCGGATACAATCATTCCGGGCATAATCATTATGGCATAAACATTCCGGCATAATCGTTTCAGCACAATCATTCGGGCGGAAGCATCTGACAATCAGGAATATGAGCACATTCGACGACGAACTTCGCGAGGAATTCCTCGACGACACGGAACTCGGGGCTGAGGCGGGAGCCTGGGCTGACGGGGCGTACTCCGACGATTCGGACTCCGACGGTTCGGAGGAGATGTTCGAGCACTACCGTTTCGACGTGGACAGAGGGCAGACTCCCCTGCGCGTGGACAAGTACCTCGCGTCGCATATGGAGTACACCTCAAGGCACCGCATTCAGCTGGCAATAAAGTCCGAATACATCCGGGTGAACGGCAAAGTCGCCAAGGCGAACTGCATCGTGAAGCCCGGCGACGTGATCCAGTTCGTGATGCCTTACCAGCGGCGGGGGCTGGAGATTCTTCCGGAGAACATTCCGCTTGACATAGTTTATGAGGACGACGATGTTCTGGTGATTGACAAGCCGGCCGGGATGGTCGTGCATCCGGGGCACGGACATTTCAACGGAACGCTCGTGAACGCCCTCGCCTGGCATCTCGGGATTTCGCAGGGGCCGGACGCGCAGGACGAGAGGATGGGAGTGCTGGTGCACCGCATAGACAAGGACACCTCGGGGCTGCTCGTGGTGGCGAAGAACGACGAAGCCCAGCTCAATCTCGCCAAGCAGTTTTTTGTACATTCGATTGAGAGAAAATATGTTGCAGTCGTCTGGGGAAACATCCGCGAGGATGAGGGGACGATTGTCGGCAACATCGGGCGCGACCCTTCCGACCGGATGAAATTCCGCGTTTTCCCGGACGGAGACCACGGCAAGCACGCCGTCACCCACTACCGCGTCATCGAGCGTTTCGGCTTCGTGACGGTGGTCGAGTGCGTTCTCGAAACCGGGCGAACGCATCAGATCCGCGTCCATATGAACTACATCGGCCATCCCCTCTTCAATGACGAGCGCTACGGCGGTTCGGAAATCCGCAAGGGCACGATTTACGCAAAATACACGCAGTTCATCCGAAACTGCTTCAAGATTCTCCCCCGTCAGGCCCTGCACGCCAAGACCCTCGGTTTCGTCCACCCGCGTACCGGCAAGACCGTGCGCTTCGACTCGCCGCTGCCGTCCGACATGATGGAACTTATCGAAAAGTGGAGGAAATATTCCCAGAATATGCCTCTGGAAGAAGAGGAAGAAGATTAGCCCTGAGCGTTCAGTCCTCTGAAATGAATTCCGCGATTGCCGCCTCGTCAATAGTCAGGCTGCCGTATTCCTTTTTCAGGTATCCGTCCTCGAAAAGGCAGACAAGCGGCATAGACCCGTTGGTGAGGGGAATGAACTGGAGGGGATATATCCAGTGGTAAGGAAGATGCAGCCCCTCTCCGTGTTCGTCGAAAAATTTGGAGACCGGTCCGGTCATATCGACATATTCCTGCATAAAGAAGCAGAAGACGGACTCCCCGGGGATGCCGTTGCGCCGGATGATTCCGGCCATTTTCGCCGCGCAGTGGCGGCAGTGTTCGCAATTGGTTGAATAAAAGCAGACTATCTTTCGCCCGGAACTGACTCCGGTGCTGTCTGCATAGGGTTTGAACTCCGACACGCTGAGCTCATCGGATTCGCCCCTGGTCAGGCGGAACCACAGATCCGGAGGATTGATCGCCGGAACGGCCACAAGAGCGGCAAACGAAAGTCCCGCCGCAACCGCAGCCTTGTGCCTGAAAGGGACCTGTTCTCCGGGAAAAGCCCACACGAAGGCAAGCACAGCGAGGGCGAGGGCATTCTTTATGAGCGACTCCGCCGGGTTCATCTCCACGAGATTGCCGAAACAGTGGCAGGAGCTTTCGTCCCCCGCCGCCATTCGCCAGAGAAGAAAGACGGAAAATCCGGCGAGGAGAACCGCCGTCACGGAGTTCACGAAATTGTGCCACCAGCCGCTGATCAGCCCAAGTCCGAGGATCAGTTCCCCCGCAATCACCGAGCGCGCCGCAAGCGAACACAGGTCAAAGGACGCGAAGCCGAAGGAGAATATGTAGAGCTCGAAGTCGTCCACAGAGACGAGCTTCAGAACGGCGGACACACAGAAAAACAGTCCCAAGAGGACTCTCAGGACTGTTGATATCACTTTATGAGTTTTGTTGACCGTGATGTGGACTATTCGTGATAGTTTTTGCACTTGTAGTCAATGTGGTTTTCGCCGAGTTTAACGAAATCGTCAGCTTCAAGCTCAGAGCACCTGTCATCCTCCGGTCTGTTTATAATCTCCTCAGTAACTGTTTTATTGCCACCGATTATTGTTGTAATTGTGCACTTGCACTGATCAGTCTTGCAGGAAGACACTGAAAGCATTGCAACGAGTGCAATTGCCGCGAAAAGAATCTTTTTCATGTTTTTGAATTTAATTATTTTAATATCAATTACTTGCTAACCAACTTTCTCGTTTTCCACACAGACGGGAAACTGCACTTCGCTGCGGAATTTCACATCTGCGTAAAAGAAGATGCAAATTTAGCAATTTTGTGACAAACATAAAAAAGATTTTGCCGTTAGCGTCCCGGAGGAGGGCCCATCGGACCGCCGCGCCTGTCACCCTTCCTGGCATTGTCGAAATTGCCGAAGCGGTAGGTCAGCGAGAGGATTATATAGCGCCCGAGAGTGTTGTTGCGCACCTCCTGGTGGTAGTTCGACTCGTCTGTCACGGAAAGGTTCTTCGACTGGTTCAGAATGTCGTAGGCCTTGACAGCGATCGTGAACTTCTTCTTGTAGAAAAGCTGGGTGATTTCAGCGTTCCAGATGAATTCGGAGTCCTGCGGAGTCGTGTAACCGTTGTACCAGTTGTAGTCCAGGTCCGAGATGAGGTTCATTCCCCACGGAAGAGTCCAGTTCACAGACCCGTTCACCTTGTTGTTCCAGGTGGCTTTGGTCTGAGCCGAAGCGATTGTGTACCAAGACTTTGACATCCTTGTGCGGCCGCCGAGATTAAGTTCCACGAAGTCATTGCGATATGTGAACCGAAGCCTTTCGGTGAAGCTCAGGCTCTGCGTCCTGTTGGTTGTGAAATCATCCGCGAACTTTGAGAGGTCGGTGCCGTAGTCCTTGTGGAACTGGTCATAGTCAAACTCCGCTGTGGAACTGTCATAGTAGCCGCCAGCCTTCGCCGCGAAAGCCGAGGTTCCGATGTACGAGGTCGTCTGTGAATACTTGGCGTGGGTCATCGAGAACATGGAGAAATTCGACTTCCCGAAAGGAATGTTGGCCATAACCCGGGCATCGACGTTTCCTGTGCCTTTGGTGTTCACCGGAATATTGTATTTGACGCTGTTGGCATCGTACCAGGTGGCGTTCGTGATCGCGTCCTGAACATAGTTCCCGCTGACGAAACCGTTCACCGAGATGAAATTCTTCTTGTTCGAGTAACGGAACATTCCGCGGAGTCGATGGCTGAAATACGGAGTCAGATAAGGGTTACCAAGGGATATGTTCACCGGGTCGCTGTTGTCAGGAACAGGCATCAACTGCGAGGTCGAAGGCTGCTGTGAGCTTCCGAAATAGAAGAAACGGACATTCGAGTTCTCGGACATATCGTAGCTGAACGAAGCCTGCGGAGACCATTTGACGACGGTGCTGTTGTATGTATCCCCGTTAGTGACGTTTTTCGTGATTGTCGGGTTCGCGGAAACACCGAGCTGTGCCCTGATCTTGTCCCTCTGCCACATAATGTTGGCGCCGGCGGAATGGGCCTGTCCCACATTGGTGATGTCGTTTGAATATGTGTCGTCGAGGGTTTCACCTTCCCTCTTGTATTCAAGGGCGTCAAACGATGCCGGAACCGAACTGTCGCCGCTGTTGTAGGCGTTCTTCAGAGAGGTGTTCTTGTCCCATCCGTAGGAATAATTCGCCTCAAGGTAGAAATCCTTCCCGAGAGGTTCGGTGTAAACGAGACGGGAGTTCACGGAATATGAATTCGAATTCCTGTCTATTCTCTGATTGACCAGTTCTGTCGCCGCAGATGTCCCGTATGTGTTGGCCAGGGACTGGTTGAGCCCGTCCAGTTCATTTCCGCTGAAACTGTAGCGCGTCATAAGGGAGAGTGTCCTTCCCGGTTTCCCGAGCTTCTGGCGGAAGAGGAGGAAGCCCTCGGTCGTCCAGTTGCTGTTGTCTCCGGTGTTGCGGGTCGTACCCTTGTTGGTCAGCGTGGGGTCGGTTCCGTCGCCCGCGTCCTTATTTATCTCATAGTCGGAAAACTCCACATAGTCTCCGCGTCCGAAATTCACGCGAGGCTCAAAGAGGATGGAAGTATTCTCGGAGAATTTGTGCTCCAGACGCACTCCGAAACGATGTCCGTCGGTGCGGGTGGTGCTGTAGCCGTCATTGTCGGTGACGAGGCTGCTGCCGTCTTCAAGGTAGTTGGTGAGCAGGCTTTTCTCAGTCACATATTTATTGGAACCGTTGTAGAGGTAGTTCGTGGCAAGGTCCATATCCCCGTCCAGAAGGGTGAAAGCGCCGTTGACGCCGCCCATCCACGAGGTTGTGATGCCGTTTCCACGGCCCCAGCCGCCCTGTCCGCGGCCCATTCCGCCGCCACCGCCTCTCATATTGCCCATCATCGAGCCTGCGAGGTCGTTGAATCCGCGGTTGTTGGTGTTGTTGCCGTTGAGAATTATGCTGAGCTGGCTCTTGTCGGTGAAACGTCCCACCATTGCCGCGCCCTGATAGCGCCAGTCGTTCATGTCGTTGTTCTCGCTCGGAACGTCGTGTCCGACTCCGGCCATTACGTTGCCGAACCAGCCCTGCATCATTCCCGGCCGGATGGAAAGGTCGATTATGGTCTCCTCGTTCCCGTCATCGATGCCGGTGAACATCGCCTGGTCGGACTTTTTCTCCACGACCTTGACTTTCTGGATTATCTTCGCCGGAATGTTTTTCGACGCGAGCGACGGGTCGTCGAGAAAGAATGTCTTGCCGTCGATGGTGATCTTGGAGATGGTCTGGCCGTTGGCGGTTATCGAACCGTCCTCGGAAACCTCAACTCCCGGAAGTTTCTTGAGCAGTTCCTCAAGCATATCGTTGTCAGAGGTCTTGAACGAGGATGCGTTGTACTCGATGGTGTCCTTCTTCACGATGATCGGGTTTCCCACAGCCGAAACCTGCGCCGCTTCAAGCATCTCTATGTCCGGGGACATCTTCATCTCCCCCAGGTCGAGACCCTTTTCCACGACAATGGCCTTCTCGCAGGTCTTGTAGCCCATAATCTCGGCCTTGAGGGTATATTCACCCTTAGTCACCTTGCCTATGGTCACAGCGCCTTCCGAGTCGGAAAGCACATAATACTTCGCCTCCTTCGCACCCTTCGGGGTGAGGGAGACCGTTGCGAACGGCACGGCCTCGCCGCTGTTTCCGTCCACAAGTTTCAATTTCACCGTGTTCCCGGACTGTGCCTCCGCCGGCAAAGCCGCACACAACGCAGCCACAGCCACAGCCGCCACTGCACACACTAACCTTTTAATCAATTCCATCTTCCTGCACTTAAGTTTCGCTTATATCCTAAATCGTTGGATATTCGTGGGTTACCCGTATTGAGGAGAGGGGGAGGGTAAATCCCACGCACTTTTTTTACTTCTATTTTGTCTTTTTCCACTTGTCTCAAGTGTCTCGCAGGCGCCAAGCCTGAATCATTTCAACCCTCCCGGGCAATTATTTCACCCTCAGGGGCCATCATTTCACCCTCAGGGGCCATCATTTCACTCTCTCGGGATGGGCGGCAACAAATTTCTTCCAGTCGCCTCCGCCGGCAATCTTGCCGAGAGGGCTGAGAGACTCGTAATGGTGACAGAGCGCGATTGCAAGGGCATCCGTGGCATCGAGATGCTTCGGCAGCGTCTCCAGCCCCAACTGTTTCTGAACCATAAGCGCCACCTGCTCCTTAGACGCCGCTCCGTTTCCCGTCACCGCAATTTTCGCCTTTCTCGGAGCGTATTCGTGCACGGGGATGAACCTCCTGATGGCCTCCGCAATCACAATCCCCTGCGCACGGCCGAGTTTCTGAATCACCTGCGCGTCCTTGGCGTAGAAGGCGGATTCGATGGCGAGTTCATCCGGACGGTATCTGTCCATAATCAGCGCGATCTCGGAGGCGATCACAGCCAGTTTCCTGAAATGGTCGCTCTCCTTCCGCAGATCCACAATCCCCATATCCACGAATTTCGGACGCGAGCCGACTACAGAAATGACCCCGAAGCCAAGGATGTTGGTTCCGGGGTCAATTCCCATTATTGTTTTCTGAGAGTTTTCCACGCCGACAATTGTTTAGCCGGGGCGCAGAAAAGCAATCTTTGTGCCTTACAGAAGTATAACGAAGATTTTGAAAAGGGGAATTCGCCTTCCCTGTTCAAAATCAGTCAATTACATCAAACCCGGTGTACGGTCGGAGCGCCTCCGGGATGATGATCTTTCCGTCCTTCTGGTTGTTCTCCAAAAGGGCTGCCACCACCCTCGGCAGAGCGAGTGAAGAGCCGTTCAGAGTGTGGGCGAGCTCGGTCTTGCCGTCAGCGGTTCTGTAACGGAGCTTCAGACGGTTAGCCTGATAGGACTCGAAGTTTGAAACTGATGAAATCTCAAGCCAGCGGCCCTGGGCTGCGGAATAAACCTCGAAATCATAGGTAATTGCGGAAGTGAAGCTCATATCGCCGCCGCAAAGACGGAGAATCCTGTAAGGAAGTCCGAGGCTCTTTACTATACTCTCGACGTGCGCAATCATATCGTCAAGCGCAGCGTAGGAGTTCTCCGGTTTCTCGATGCGGACGATCTCCACCTTGTCGAACTGGTGAAGCCTGTTCAGTCCGCGCACGTCCTTTCCGTATGAGCCTGCCTCACGGCGGAAGCAAGGGGTGTAGGCGGTCATCTTCACAGGGAAATCGCCGTCGTTGAGGATTACGTCGCGGTAGATGTTTGTGACAGGAACCTCCGCGGTCGGAACGAGGTAGAAGTTGTCGACTGTCGCGTGATACATCTGCCCCTCCTTGTCAGGAAGCTGGCCCGTGCCGAAGCCTGAGGCCTCGTTAACCATCACAGGCGGCTCGACCTCAAGGTAGCCCGCGCGGGTGTTGATGTCGAGGAAGTAGTTGATGAGGGCTCTCTGAAGCCTTGCGCCCTTGCCCTTGTAGACAGGAAAACCGGCTCCGGTGAGCTTCACTCCGAGGTCGAAGTCAATTATGTCGAGTTTCTTCGCAAGTTCCCAATGCGGAAGCGCGTCCGGGCCGAGGTCAGGGATCTCGTTGCCCATCTTCACGACTACGTTGTCAGCTGCGGTCTTCCCTTCAGGAACGGCATCGCAAGGGATGTTGGGAAGAAGAACGAGAAGGCTCTGCAGCTCTTCCTGAGTCTTCTGTGCCTTGGCGTCTATCTCGCCGGAACGGGTCTTGAGGGCGGCAACCTCGGATTTAACCTCCTCTGCGGCTTCCTTCTTTCCCTCTTTCATAAGCGAGCCGATGGTCGCGGCAAGTTTTTTCTGCTGCGCAAGGCAGGAGTCGAGTTCCGTCTGGAGCGCACGGCGGTCAGCGTCGAGCGCATTGATTTTCTCCACAATCTCCTTTGCGTCAAAATTTTTGACAGCGAGTTTCTTCACTACAAACTCCGGCTGTTCGCGAAGTAATTTAAGTGTAAGCATATCAATGAGTTTTAATAATTTTCAATGTGACTGACATCGTACTTGAAAGGATGAAGTGACGGTGCGGAACACAGCGGTTCGCCTTCCAAAACAATATCGGTTCGCCTTTTAAGACAATATCAAAAAGAAGGCTATTACTCAGGGAGTAACAGCCTTCTCAACTTTGCATAAAATCCCCGAGTTAGTTCTCAAAAGGGATAACCGAGACGTATGATTTGTTCTCGGCTTTCTTGCAGAATTTAACTCTTCCGTCAATCAGCGCGTAAAGGGTGTGATCCCTGCCCATACCGACATTGAGACCCGGATTGTGAACCGTACCTCTCTGACGTACGAGGATGTTGCCAGCCTTTACGGCCTGATCGCCGAATTTCTTGAGGCCAAGCCGTTTGCTTTCTGACTCACGACCGTTCTTTGAACTACCGACGCCTTTTTTATGTGCCATAACAAATTCTCCTCTTGATTAAGCGATCTCGTTGATCTGAATTTTTGAAAGATACTGACGGTGACCGTTGCATTTCTGGTAGCCCTTGCGACGTCTCTTCTTGAAGACAAGAACCTTCTTGCCCTTGCAGGAATCATCGAGGACAGTGGCTTTCACAACTGCACCCTCCACATACGGTGCGCCGACCTTGACATCTCCGTCATTGTCGACCAGGAGCACCTTGTTGAACTCGACTGCAGTGCCGGCGGCCTCTGCGAGACGGTTCACGAAAATTTCTTTGCCAGCTTCAACTTTGAACTGCTGGCCTGCAATTTCTACGATTGCGTACATATTGTTTGATAAAATTTTGGAACTGCCCTCACGGACAGTCTCCTCGTTTTCAACTGCAAGCGGCCGGACTCATTCCACCGGCTCTTCAAGGAGCTTGACAGCCATAAAAAATTTGCAATTACTGCTCGTCCTGAAGCTGGAGATGCTGCACATAGATGGCCTTCATCTTGGCCTTCCTTGCTTTCACGGACGGTTTCTCGAACTCTCTCCTGGCACGCAGCTCACGGATTGCTCCGGTTTTCTCGAATT
Organism: bacterium; assembly: GCA_963615405.1. GTDB lineage: Bacteria > Bacteroidota > Bacteroidia > Bacteroidales > UBA932 > Cryptobacteroides. The sequence continues at coordinate 11,907 of CAVEHG010000024.1, forward strand.
TCCTCTTGAACTTTTTGAGCGCCTTCTCGATGTTCTCGCCTTCCTTTACAGGTACTATAATCATACTGATATCACCCCCTTTTTCTTTAGAGCGTGCAAAGTTACGAATATTATTTTTATTTCAAAATCTTTAGTGAAATTTCCGTTCGGGCAAACCGCATAACGCTGCAGACCGCTCACAGGCAACAGGTTTCCCTCTTGAACCAATACTCAAATAAAGGATCAATCACCACGGGCTCGTCCTTCGCCGTGAAAGTAAGTATCTCCTTTTTCATCAGCGCGTCCCTCACCCTCTTCACGTTGGCGGAAGAGTTGAGGCCGTACTTTTCAATGACCTCGGCCGCGCTGAAACGGGTTTCCCCGCGCAGCACCGCGGTCAGGAAAGAAAGCTGGAACACAGTCAGATCATCGACAAGCGCCCGGAACCGCGGAATATTCAGGGAAATCACCGTCTCCACGGCATCGTCAATCGTTTTCTCGTTGATATAGCCGATCGCCCTGGCGTTGCAGAGGAAAGCCAGGGTGTTTAGATACCACATATTGCCCCTGAACACCCGGTAAGGCTTCTGTATCAGATCTTTCTCTATTACCTTGCCAGTAGGACGGAAACCGGAGACTATATGCTCCATCACTTCCTGTTCCGTCACCGGCGAAAGCGGAAGATTCACGACATTGCGGAAGAAATATTTCTTATACTCGAAAATCCATTTCATGGCATTGGTCGCGGAGCCGATGAAAATGTAGCTGAACGAGGTTTTGTTCTCGGCGGCGATTTTTTCCATCTCCTTCAGAATTTTCTCGAATCCTTTGATTTTCAATATATTCTGAAATTCATCAAGCACAAGGCAGAAATCACGCGATGACTCCGAAGCAAGGTTGTAGGGAAGTTTCAGCGCTGCGGTCAGATCATTTGGGGAGAATTTTCCGGTCAGAGTCACGATATTTCCGAAATCCTCGTAAAGTTCCCCGTCAAACCCGAAATTCGTCCCCGGGAGCCACTTCCCGACAAAGTCCGAGAAATCCGCCGGGCCGCTGCAAAACTGCTTCATCAGAACGGAGACTGTCCTCAGGGCAAATTCCTCCGCCGTCCGCACCCCGGTAAGGCAGCAGACGGGCACGGTGACGCTGTGACCCGCAGTCTTGAGGTTGATGAGAGTCTGATGCACCAGCGAGGTCTTGCCGCTCTTCGGCGCGTCATATATGCACACATTCTCGTGATTTTTAATGAGATTCCCAAGCGCGAGGCAATCCGAGCGCCGTCCCACGAAGGCACGCCCCGTCACATAATTGTCGAATTCAAATACTTCGTCCATAGTGTACCTGTTTTTTGCGTCACGGTCTCCGATTCCAGTTCCCGGTCCGATTACGATTACGATTCCGATTACGTTCCAATTCCGATCCGGTTCCGATTCCGTTCCTGTCCCGCGACAAATTTCTCTTTCCGCGGCAAATTTAGCACAAAAACAAATATGTTGTATGAGTTAGTTTTACTAAATTTGCAAACTTTTTCCAAAGTACTCCGGAAATACGGAAATTGCGCCGCAAATACGGGGAAACACGTGGAATTACGAAAAAACACATAGAAATACGAAGAATACGAA
>CAVEHG010000025.1:0-13459 GCA_963615405.1 bacterium
AGATTATGGTTCAGGAGAACGACTACGTGAAGGCCGGAATGAGGCTTTCAGACGGTGCCGTTTCACCTACCGACCTGCTCCGTATCCTCGGCCCTATCAAGGTTCAGGAATACATTGTCAATGAGATTCAGGAGGTATATCGTCTGCAGGGCGTGAAGATCAACGACAAACATTTCGAGATTATCGTCCGCCAGATGATGCGCAAGGTGCAGATCGACAATCCTGGCGACACGGAATTCCTTGAGGATGAGCTTGTTGACAAGTGGGCATTTATGGATACCAACGACAATATCTACGGCAAGTTCTATGTCGTTGAGGCCGGAGACTCACAGCGTTTCGAGGAGGGTCAGATTATCACTGCAAGGGAACTTCGCAGCGAGAATTCATCTCTCGAAAGGCAGGGTCTCAAACAGGTCGTTGTCCGCGAGGCAAGGCCTGCGACTGCGAGTCAGGTGCTTCAGGGTATCACCCGCGCGGCATTGAAGACCAACAGCTTCATTTCAGCCGCTTCCTTCCAGGAAACCACCAAGGTGCTCAGCGAAGCTGCAATCCGCGGCCGTGTCGACTACCTCGAAGGTCTGAAGGAGAATGTCATCTGCGGTCACGCGATTCCGGCCGGTACAGGTCAGAAGGATTTCCAGGAAATCCTTGTGTCTCCGGTTTCCGAGACCACGACCGACGATCTTGCAGAACTGTAACGGGAAAGCCGAATAAAGGGCTATACATTTTATAAGAGATGGGGTGACTAAAAAGGTTTTAGTCACCCCTCTCTTTTTGTACCGAGGGGAGAGTTTGAATAAAAAGATGGGATACAAGACTACCCTGTCGCTGGGTGCGCTTCTTAATCTGCATTTTATTTCGTAATTTTGTCGGGTATGCCTTGTAAGAGCCATGGGCTATTGGACACGAAAAGAGAATGTGCTATGTTATACCCGATTGGAATACAGAGTTTTGAAAAAATCCGCAATGACGGATATGTCTATGTGGACAAGACAGCTCTTGTCTATAAACTTGCCAGTGAGGGTTGTTACTATTTTCTGAGTCGCCCGCGCAGGTTCGGCAAAAGCCTCCTTATCTCCACTCTGGAAGCCTATTTCCAGGGAAGGAAAGAACTTTTTGCGGGGCTTGCCATCGAGTCGCTTGAGACTAAGTGGGAGAAATATCCTGTGTTGCATCTGGACTTTACCGGCAGCAGATATGCGGAGCTCTCCGATTTGCAGGCGGCTCTTGATCAGCAACTTTCCAGATGGGAATCCATTTACGGAATCGTTGCCCAATATGCTGATCCTGCGGCCAGATTCAAGGACATAATTGACGCAGCCTACAGCAAAACCGGCAAGAAAGTCGTGGTCCTCATTGACGAATTCGAGAAGCCTATTATCGACAACATTGACAACCCCGAGCTGATGGGGCAGTTCCGCCGGGAGCTTCAGGGGTTTTACAGCGTTCTCAAGGGAAAGGATGACAGCATCCGTTTCGCGTTTCTCACGGGTGTCACGAAGCTCAGCAAGATGAGCATTTTCAGCGGGCTGAACAACTTGAACGACATTTCGCTGCTCCTCGCTTACTCAGGAATCTGCGGCATTACTGAGGCCGAATTGAAGAAGTATTTCGACGGCAGCGTGAAGGAATTGGCCGAAAACGAAGGCGTCAGCGTCAATGATTGTTATGAGAAGCTCGCCCTGATGTATGACGGCTACCATTTCCATCCGAAAGCCGCCGGCGTTTATAACCCGTTCAGCCTAATCAACACATTCAGTTCCAACGAGTTCAGGATGTACTGGTTTGAAACAGGCACACCGACGTTTCTTGTCCGCTACCTTAAGGCAAACAGTGTAAATCTTGAGAATATCTCTCGCGACGACGTCCGCGTGGAGTTGCTTACTGGAGTGAATTACGATAACCCGAGGCCAGTTACGCTTATGTACCAAACCGGATATCTCACAATAAGGGATTACAATCCGCAGCAATTCACCTATAACCTTGATTATCCGAATTTGGAGGTAAAGCGAGGAATCTTTGACTCTCTCAGCCAGATTTTCGCTCCGGGGCTTTTGGAGGGGAATTTTTCTGTGTACAAGTTCCTTTACGAACTCAAACACGGCGATGTTGAGGGCTTTATGACGCGATTCAAGGCATTTCTCTCCGGCAACAATTACGAAATCCAGGGCAACCTTGAGCTCTATTTCCAGAACACTATGTATATAATGTTCAAAATGTTGGGGCTTGATGTCAAAACCGAGTACCAGACATCCGACGGGCGGATAGATGTTGTCATTCAGACCGACAAATATATCTATATCATCGAAGTCAAGCGTGACCAGAGCCCTGAAACCGCTCTTAAGCAAATTGAAGAGAAAGGCTACGGCCGCCCGTTCCTCGCCTCCGGAAAGCAAATCATCAAACTCGGAGTCAACTTCTCTTCCGAGACCCGCACTGTGGACGGGTGGAAGATGGTTAAAGATGCTCAGACTGATTTGTCAAAACTCTGATTCTTGACAATTTGAAAAAAATGCTTACCTTTGGGGCTGATTGGAAGAGGATTCCGGTCAGCCCCATTGGGTAATCAATGAAATACAGAGCTTTGCTCTTGTTCCGGCAACTCGAAATCTGGACAATTTCAATATGCACTGGAACGGGTGGCAGTAGTTCCGCACATTGCGTGGACTGCTTTGCTGCTTGCAGGTGCATAAAGGCCGTCCAGAGCCGCGAGTTACCTGTTCAGCAGAAAGCGGCCCGCGCTTTTTGCGTATGTTGAATAGCTGTTTTGAATTCCTGCCCGGCAGGCGGCGGGCGGTGAACGAAAGCCTCTGCGGCGGTGTGATGTGCGGTAAGCTCCTTTCCCGGAGCCCATCCCTGAAGGCGTTTCCGGAAAGGCAAAAGGCAAGCCTTTACCGGCAGATTTTCTGTTCCGCCGATATTCGCAACTGTCGCTTCCCCGGATTCTTCCGGACTTCTCAGTCTGTCTCGTCCAGCCTCTTGAGCTTCCTTGCCATCTGCAGCGTCCGGGACATGTCGATAATTACAGTCTGCTGGTTGCGAACCATTTCTTTAAGACTGTCAATCTCTGCCCTGTCCACATCGAGGCGAAGTTCATAGTTTTCGATCGTCTTTTTCTCCAGATCGGCATCCGGCTTCCTTGCGAGATAAGGTGCTCCGTCCTCCTCAAGAGAGTCGCTGTGCGCTGACTCTTCCGCACCGGACAGCAATGACTCTTCGCTGATTTCAAGCACTTCGGCGATTTTCTGAACCATCGGATGTATGAGTTGGGTCTTTCCGCTCTCAATGCTCCTGTAGGTTGTAACAGAAGTCCCTATCCGGGCGGCCATGTCCACCTGCGTATATCCTTTTGCTTTTCTGAAACGGTAGATGGCGTCTTTGATTGAGTTATTATCCATTCCGCTCAATTTTATATTAAACGCCGCAAAAATATAACAGAAATACGAACAAAAACAGCAAGCAAAACTTGCGATTCATAAGTTTTGCTTGCTATTTCAAAAATTTTTCGCTCTTTTTTGAAAAATTCCCCCCAAACTTCCCCCTTTGGGGGACGGGAGGGGGGATAATACAGTACCCGGAGCCGGGGTCGAACCGGCACGCCTTGCGGCACTGGTGTTTGAGACCAGCGCGTCTACCGATTCCGCCATCCGGGCAACTTTTCCGCGGGCTCCGGCAACGGCCCTGAACCTCGCGTGTCGATAGACACCTCGTTAGAGGATTGCAAAGGTAGGAAAAACTTGCGACACCTCAAAATGTGGGAAATATATTTGTAAAAGACTAAAACAGGATATAAATTTGCTCAAGTTTCGCGCTTGCGGAACATCCGTTAATGAATCGCCAGTATGAACAGAGAACCGGTGTGCAGAATCATTCGTGCGGACAGCCTTGAAGCACTTTTCCCCTTGCTGGAAAGCTATGGGGCTGTGTGGATTGTCTGTGACCGCAATGTCTGGGAGAATTTCGGCCTGCCTGTCGCCGAAAGGCTTGCCTCAATGACTCTGTCCGGACAACCCTTGAATCCCTGCGAAACCTTTGCTGTAAAAGGGCGCCTGGCGGGAGTCAGTCTGACTGATGCTACGGAAGAAAACAAAACGGTGGCGACGGTTGAAAAAATCGCCGGGGAGATGCTCGAACACGGCGCAGACCGCAGCGTGCTCGTTCTCGGCATCGGCGGCGGAATCACGACAGACATCGCGGGCTTCACCGCGTCAATATATAAAAGGGGAGTCCGTTTCGCTTTTGTTCCGACAACCCTTCTGGCTCAGGTTGATGCCGCAATCGGCGGGAAGAACGGGGTGAACTTCCATTCATTCAAAAATATGCTTGGAACCATCCGGCAGCCGGAGTTTACCTGTGTCTGCCCGGAGCCGCTGCGGACTCTGAACCGCGAAACCCTTCTTTCAGGGGTCGCTGAAATGCTCAAGACATTCATAATCGCCGATTCGGAGGCATACGCGGAGGCTGTGTCAGTCCTTAAGGCGTGGACGGACCGCTCCGGAGAGGAGTCCGGGAAAACCTCTGCCGCAACAACTCCGGGATTCGGAGCATATGAGGCCGAAATCGGAAAACTTGCCGCAAAGGCAGCTGAAATCAAGGCCGGCATTGTGGAACAGGATCCGGAGGAACACGGACTGAGGCGCGTTCTCAACCTCGGCCACACCTTCGCTCACGCCATCGAGAGCCTCTCGGGAGGCGGTTGGACGCACGGAATGGCTGTCGCTGCAGGGATTGTATCAGCCGCACGGCTTGCCGAAAGCCTGTCAGGCAAGGCCATTGACACGGAAGGGGAAACATTTGTCTGCCAGAGCGGCCTCCCCGAGAAAATAGAATCGGATTTTCGCGGCATCGGACTCCCCACCGAATGTCCGTACAGACTTGAGGAAATGTCCGGAGCCATCTCCAATGACAAGAAGGCCGAAGGGAAACAGATAAACTTCGTTCTCCCGTCCTCCATAGGTTCGGTCAGGATAGTGAAACTGGACGCGGAGCGTCTGTGAAAATGGAAGGTATTCCGGGAAAATATTTATGTCAATATGATTTGTACTGTACTGCAAAACAAGAATTTCGATGAACTGCTGGCCGCTCTGGACGAGTGCCGGATGGCTGAAATTCGCCTCGATCGCTGCGATGTCAATGAAGACGAGATAGACGAATTGTTCTCCACTTCCGATGTTCCGCTGGTCGCCACCTGCAGGATTTCCGAAGTGGCTGAAAAACATCCGGAGATGACTCCGGTTGCAGCGGCGTCTTTTTGCGAAAAACGGCTTGTCTGCGCGATAAAGGCAGGAGCGGCTTACGCGGATCTTGAAATAGAGGCCCCTAAGGAAAATCTCAAGCGCATCAAGGCGGCCTGCGAGGACAACGGAACCCTGCTGATACGTTCGTTCCACGATTTTCGCGGCACTGATTCCACCGAGGCGCTCAAGGCTGTGGTCGAGAAATGTGTGTATCACGGAGCCGACATAGTGAAGATTGCCACAACAGCCAATTCTCCAGAGGACGCAGCCAGAGTTCTTGCTCTCTACGACGACCCGTCCTGCCTTACCCCACCTCAACCCGGTCGTCAGGCCGCGCCGGCGCCGGAAACCGCGGAAGGGCGTCTCATCGCATTCTGTATGGGAGAGGCCGGCAAGGCTTCAAGAACCGACTGCCTCAAAAAAGGTGCGCCGTTCACCTATGCAGCCTTTTCCGTCAGCGAATCAGCCGCTCCGGGGCAGCGGACTGCGGAAGAAATGGAAGGAACGCTCTACGGAGAGCATCCTTTCTTCGATGCAGACATCATTGTTCCGTCTTCCAAGAGTTTTGTCCAGCGGGCGGTGATTGCCGCCACCCTTGCGAAAGGGACATCGCGTCTTCGCAACTACACAGCGTGCGAGGATTCGGAATCTGCAATCAGGGTCGCCGAACTCCTTGGTGCGAAGGTTGTGCGGGAGGCTGCCGGGGACGAAACCAACCTTGTAATCACCGGAATAGCCGCATCAGAGGGCTGCCTTCCGAATCTCAGGGAAATCTCTGCGGGGGAGTCCGGGCTGCTTGCCAGATTGATGATTCCACTTTCCGCAGAACTTTCCGCCGGGCAGGAAGTGAAGATAACCGGCGAGAAAACGCTTGCCGGACGCCGTCTGGCAGGGGTAAACGAAATAATGACCGGTCTCGGCGTCAAAGTCAGGGCTGCGGAGGAGAAGATCCCCGTAACAGTGGGCGGGCACATTACCGAACTTAAAGCCGAGATTTCTGGAGAGAACGGATCCCAGCTGGTTTCCGGTTTGCTGATGGCAATGCCGTTCGCCGACAAAAATATGACCCTGCTAGTGGAGAACCCCAAAAGTATCCCGTACACATTTATGACTGCCGAAATTCAGAAGAAATTCGGCGTGAAGATTTCCAACGAGATGCTCGGAGGCCGAGATTTTCTCGAATCCGACGGCGACTGGTCGCTCTGCACCGAGATGATTTTCAAGGTGCGTGCGGGTCAGAAATATGAGGCTGCAGACTTTGACATCGAAGGGGACTGGAGCGCAGCCGTTCCTGTTATGGTTGCCGCATCAATTTTCGGCAAGGCCTGCATAGACGGACTCGACACCGGTTCGCTTCAGGCAGACATAGCTATAATGGACATACTGATGGCCGCCGGTGCAAGCATCACCCAGCTTGATGGCGATGATGGAGAGATTCACGTGCAGCAGTCTCCTCTGCTCGCCTTCGAGTCCGATGCTTCACATTGCCCGGATCTGTTCCCTTGTGTTTCTGTCCTGGCCGCATTCTGTCAGGGCAAGAGCCGGATCTATGGAGTGAGCAGGCTTCGCAACAAGGAATGTGACCGCGCCGCCGCAATCGTTGAAATGCTTTCTCGGATGGGGGTTGAGGTGGAAATCGACGAGGCGTCGGACGCTCTTGTGGTCACCGGGCACTCGCTTGCGTGGAGGGTTCTCAACGGACGGATGCTCAAAGGAGGGAAATTCTCCTCCCACCACGACCACAGGATGGTGATGGCTCTGAAAGTCGCTTCTCTCGGTGCCGATTCCCCAGTTGAGATTGACGACGAGACCTGCGTTTCAAAGTCCTGGCCGGATTTCGTCTCACTGTTCGACGAATCGGTGGTGAAATAATAACAATTCCGTTCCGGAATCATAATCAGGGGATATTACGGTTATGCACAATTCATTCGGAGACAAGTTCAGACTGACGGTATATGGCGGCTCCCACGAGCCGAAGCTCGGTGTCGTCATCGATGGCGTGGAGAAGGGGATTCCCCTGTCCGTCGCCGATTTTTCCGATGATATCGCACGCCGGAAACCCGGTGCAAAGGGTACAACCTCCAGAATGGAGGCGGATGTTCCCGAAATCATCTCTGGACTCCGGGACGGCGTCACTGACGGCACTCCGCTCAGGATTGAATTTACAAACGGCAACATACGTCCGTCGGACTATGACAGATTTCGCGATGTTCCCCGTCCTGGCCATGTCGATTATGTGACTGATCTTCAGAGATATGGGATTGATTCTCCCTGTGATTTCCCTTCCTTTACCGGCGGAGGAATGTTTTCGGGGAGGATGACGCTCGCTCTCGTGGCCGCCGGAGTGGTAGCCAGAAAAATTCTGCTCCGGACTTTCGGCAATCTGCAGATTCACGCCGAATTGACGGCAGTCGGAGGATCTTCTGACAAGACGCAGTGGCAACATCTTCTGGATGAGGCGATTGCGGACGGAGATTCGCTCGGGGGAGTTGTGGAATGTCGCGTCACCGGACTTCCGGCAGGATTGGGTGAGCCGTACTTCGACTCCGTGGAGTCAATGGTCTCTCACGCCATATTCTCGATTCCCGGCGTTCGCGGCATAGAGTTCGGCGACGGTTTTGCGGCATCGGCCATGCGGGGGTCCGGGCATAATGACCCTTTCGGTCCCGGAGGCCGTCTGACGAAAAATGGGGCAGGCGGGGTTAACGGAGGGCTCACCAACGGGAACGATCTTCTCTTCCGGGTGGCCTTCAAGCCCACATCGACTATCCGCAAGCCACAGACAACCTGGGACTTCGCCCGGAAGTGCCTTGTGGAGCTTTCTGCCAAAGGCCGTCACGATGTCTGTTTCGCCCTGCGAACTCCGGTGATAGTGGAGGCGATGACTGCCGCCGTGCTCTGCAACCTGATCAAGTGACCTGATTTGTCCGGCGAGTCCGATTCGCTCAGGCCTCCCCCGGACGACAAGAGACAGTGAATGAGTCAGATAAAGTAACACAAGTGAATAAATACATAAGTGCCCCAAGCGGCAAAAATATTAAACTCAGATAAATATGCTTACAGTTCCACGTCTCAAAGTAGGAGAACCGGCAGGTGAAATCCTCTCCGACAAATCAATTTTTGCGAACCTTCCCGTAAACCGTCTCGGCTGCCTGAACTGGGCGGAAGACTATCCCTACAAACCGGAGGTCTCGTTCCGAATCTTCCATAATGATGAATACCTTTTCATTGAATATGAGGTTCACGAGAAATGCACCGCTGCGCTGGAGGCGACAGACGGGAACGATGTCTACAAGGATAGCTGTGTGGAGTTTTTCGTGCAGCCCGAAGGCGACGGGCACTACTATAATTTCGAATGGAACGCCATCGGGACGCTCTGTTTTTCGCGGCGTACGGGTCGCCTTGACCCTGTGCACGCGCCTGCGGAGGCTCTCGGAAGCGTATGCGGGATTTCAAGTTACGGACACGCTCCTTTTGAGGAGATAAAAGGGGAAAACTGCTGGACTCTTCGTGTGGCGATTCCGGCAGGTGCTCTCTTTGGCGGGGAAATCAGCACCTGGCACGGTGCCCGTCTCAGGGGTAATTTCTACAAATGCGGCGATGCCCTTTCCACCCCGCATTTCGTGACCTGGGCTCCGATTTCCACTCCGGCCCCCGACTATCACCGCCCGGAGTTCTTCCAGCCAATTCTTTGCGAATAAACCCGCAGCAACCTGTCGGTTGTGAGGGGTTTATTCTCCGAAGTATAACGCAGCAGGATATGCGTTTCAGATTTTCTTGTCGGAGGCTTCAAATAAAATGTGTGGATGCAAGGCTTGCGAGGGGATAAACCCGCAGCAACCTGTCGGTTGTGAGGATTTCATCCTCCGAAGCATAACGCAGCAGACGCATATTTTATTTGAAGCCGTCGTCGTCGCGCTCATGAATATCACGTATCCTCAGCTGCATATTGGAATTCCCCCGATAGTAATTCTCCACAATCGAATAGCAGATGTCAAAAGGATTGCCGGCCTTGATGTAATCGAATGAGGAAGCCATATTGAATCCGATGGCGGATATGTGGCGTCCGGGGTTGTTCTCCTCGATAAGTTCGAGCTTCAGATGCCCTCCGTCGGCACCCACCTTGCGTCCGTTGCCGTTGTCGTAGATGTTTTCCGTGAGGAACACCGGAGTGGCGTTCTCTGGACCGAACGGCTGGAACTGCTTGAGAATGCGCAGGAACTTCGGAGTGATCTGTGCAAAACTTATCTTCGCGTCAATATTGACTACAGGTACCTGCATCTGGGGAATGATCTTCCCGGAAATGAATTTTTCGATGCGCTCGCAGAACGCCGGGAGATTCTCCTCCTTCAGCGTCATACCCGCGGCATAGAGATGCCCTCCGAAATTCTCCAGAAGATCGGCGCAGCTCTCGATGGCTTCGTAGAGGTCAAAGCCCGGCACGCTCCTCGCGGAACCGCTCACGAAGCCATTTGCCATCGTGAGAACTATTGTCGGTTTGAAAAACGCCTCCACAAGCCTTGAAGCCACGATCCCGACCACGCCCTTGTGCCAGGTCGGGTTATAGACGATGGTCGCGTTGCCGAAGGACAGACATTTCCCTTCCCTCACCATATCGAGGGCTTCCTGTGTGTCCTGTCGGTCGATATCCTTGCGCTGCGTGTTGTAGCGGTTGATTTCTTCCGCCGCCTCGAAGGCAGTCCTGTCATCGGCCGCGGTGAGAAGTTTCACCGCCACTCCGCCGGATTCCATACGCCCCGCGGCATTGATTCTCGGCCCGATCTTGAACACTATGTCGTCAATCGTGAGGTGACCAGGTTCCAGCCCGGAGAGCGAAATCATCGCCTTGAGCCCTTTGCGCGGCTCTTCGTTCAGCCTTTTGAGCCCGAAATGCGCAAGAATCCTGTTCTCGCCCTTCACTGACACGAGGTCGGACGCGATGCTGACTGCGAGCAGATCGAGCAGCGGCAGCAGGGTCTCGAAAGGAATGTCGTGCGACTGTGCATAGGCCTGCACGAGTTTGAATCCCACTCCGCAGCCAGAAAGATCGTCGAAAGGGTAGCTGCAGTCAGTCCTTTTGGGGTCGAGCACCGCCACTGCGGCAGGAAGTTCATCCTCCGGGAGATGGTGGTCGCATATGATCATGTCTATGCCCTTCTCTGCGGCATATCTCACCCTTTCGATGGCCTTGATTCCGCAGTCGAGCGTTATTATGAGCGTATAGCCGTTTTCCTTCGCCCAGTCGATACCTTTCGTCGAGACTCCGTATCCCTCGTCATAGCGGTCGGGAATATATGAACCCACGGACGGCGTAAGTTTCGCGAGGAACGAATACACCAGAGACACCGCAGTGGTTCCGTCAACGTCATAGTCTCCATAGACAAGGATTTTTTCCCCGCTTTTCAGTGCTCTTTCGACCCTCTCCACAGCCTTGTCCATATCCTTCATCAGGAACGGATCGTGCAGATTTTCGAGAGTCGGACGGAAAAATGTGCGTGCCTCCTCAAAAGTGTGCACGCCCCTCTGAACCAGAAGTTCAGCCAGAACCGGGTCTATCCCCAATTCTGAAGAAAGTTCCCGCACCGCCGACTCATCGGGGGAAGAGCGTATTACCCATTTCTTTTCCATTGCCATAATCCACAAAGATACTCAAATAGTTTCAGAATTAAGAATAAATGTCGTAATTTTGTGGGATTGTGCACTCAAAGCATATGCGAAACTTAATGTAAATCGAAACTAAAACAGACAGATATATGATTACACAGGAATTCAACGAACAGGAACAGCAGAGGCGCGATGCGCTCGGAAAACTCCGCGAACTCGGAATTGAACCGTATCCGGCTCCGCTCTATCCGGTCAATGCGACGACAAAGGACATCAGAGACGGCTACGATGCGGAAAAGGGAAATTTCAACGATGTCTGCATTGCGGGAAGGATAATGACCCGCAGGATTATGGGAGCCGCATCCTTCATCGAACTTCAGGACGAGACGGGAAGAATTCAGGTGTATGTCAAACGCGATGAAATATGCCCCGGAGAGGACAAAACCCTCTATAACACAGTGTTCAAGAAATTGCTCGACATCGGCGACATCATAGGGATCAAGGGATATGCCTTCTTCACCCAGACCGGTCAGCTTTCTGTTCACGCAAAGGAACTTACGCTTTTGAGCAAGTCTCTGAGGGTTCTCCCGATCGTGAAGGAAAAGGACGGCGAGGTGTTCGACGCCTTCTCTGATCCGGAGCTCAAGTACAGACAGAGATATGTGGACCTCATCGTTAATCCGCAGGTGAGGGAGACCTTCATAAAGAGAAGCCAGATCATCTCCACTATGAGGGAGTATTTCAACGGGGCCGGCTGCCTGGAGGTGGAGACCCCGATTCTTCAGAGCATTCCAGGCGGCGCTACGGCTCGTCCGTTCATTACCCACCACAATGCGCTCGACATTCCGTTGTATCTCCGCATTGCCAACGAATTGTATCTCAAGAGGTTGATCGTGGGAGGATACTCCGGAGTCTATGAGTTTGCGAAGGACTTCCGCAACGAGGGGATGGACAAGACCCACAACCCTGAGTTTACCTGTATGGAGATTTATGTGGCCTACAAGGACTACATCTGGATGATGGAGTTTGTTGAGAAAATGCTCGAAAAGATTGCTCTCAAACTTCACGGGACGACTGTCGTGACCATCGGTGACAGACAGGTGGACTTCAAACCGCCGTACCGCCGTCTGCCGATTCTTGACGCGATTAAGGAATATGCCGGAGTGGATGTGAGCGGAATGGACGAGGCTCAACTTGTCGAGACCTGCAAGAAGCTCAATGTGGAGGTGGACAAGACGATGGGCAAGGGAAAGCTCATCGATGCCATCTTCGGTGAGTACTGCGAGAAGCATCTTGAGCAGCCGACTTTCGTGACGGACTATCCGGTGGAGATGTCTCCGCTTACGAAACGTCACCGCAACAATCCGGATCTCACAGAGCGTTTCGAACTTTTTGTCTGCGGAAAGGAGCTTGCGAACGCATACAGCGAGCTTAACGACCCGATCGACCAGTTCGAACGTTTCAAGGAGCAGGCCCGTCTGAAGGACGAGAAGGGCGACGATGAGGCGATGTTCATCGATATGGACTTTGTCCGCGCACTCGAGTACGGAATGCCGCCGACATCGGGTCTGGGAATGGGAATCGACCGTCTGACTATGTTTATGACAAATCAGCCGACGATCCAGGATGTTTTGTTCTTTCCGCAGATGAGGCCAAAGGAAGTGAAATAGGTTTCACTTCCTTTGGCCTCATGGCCGCCGGGGGGGGCGGCCTGAGCCTCCTTAACCCCAGTCAGCGGAGCTGACAGCCCCTGTCAGGGGCATACGGCCGCAGCGGGGGCTGCGTCCGGCGACTCCCGGAGCTTCATTGCATTCCGCTCCTTCGTCGCGACGGCTGATGCCGTCTTGGGGATAAGACCTCTTTAGGCCTGAGGCCCCTTAACCCCAGTCAGCGGAGCTGACATGTATATAACCCCTCCCGTCCCCTAAAAGGGGAAGTGGTGCTACGCGGAACAATATCAAATTTACTGCAGATGAGAATAGAGACGGTTACTTCGGCGCAGAACCGGAAAATAAAGGATTTGCAGACGCTCACGGAGAAATCGCGGGCGCGGAGCGAGGCCGGGCTTTTTGTTGTCGAGGGACAGCGGGAGCTGGGGCAATGCCTCGATGCAGGATTCATTCCCGAAACTCTGTTTGTCTGTGGGGAAGTGATTGCCAGGGGCGTGGCTGGCGTGCCGTCAGATCGGGCTGGAGACAGAGGCTCGGCATTGCCGGATGTCGCGTCCGGTCATCTCACGGAAAACATTGAAGGGAAAGACGGACTGGACTCTCTTGTCGGAAGGGCGGAGTCGCTCAATCCCCGTCTCTCTGTGGTCCAGATTCCTTCTTACCTTTACGAAAAAGTGGCCTACAGAGGTTCTACGGAAGGAGTGATTGCAGAAGTCCGCTCTCGGGAACACGGACTTGAGAATCTCAGGCTCGGGGAGAATCCGCTGGTCGTAGTGCTGGAAAGCGTCGAGAAACCCGGCAATCTCGGTGCGGTGCTGCGCAGCGCGGATGCGGCCGGGGCAGATGCCGTGATCGTTTGCGACCCCCTGACCGACATCTGGAATCCTAACCTCATCCGTTCTAGCGTCGGTGCCGTGTTCACTGTTCCGGTCGCCGTCTGCACATCTG
>CAVEHG010000026.1:0-13296 GCA_963615405.1 bacterium
ATCGCTCTGAGTGCCATTCTTTGCCTGTTTTCCGGCAAAGCGGAGGCTCAGGTTGCCCGCAACAATTCCGCTGACGGAATCATCGGAAACTATTTCATCGACTACAACGGCGAACAGTCCAAGGTCCGTTGCCACAAGGAGGCTGACGGCACCTACACCTTCGTCAACTATTGGTGCAAGAATATGTATGACAAGGACGGCAACATCAATCGTGACACCAAGAATCCTGACAAGGCTCTGCGCAACAAGCCTTGCAACGAGATGATAATAATGTGGAATCTCCAGTACAATCCGGAGAAGAAGAACTGGAAGGGCAAAATCTACGACCCGACCAGCGGAATCCGCGTTGACGCGACCGTGCGTTTCGATGAAGACGGAATGATTGCTGTGCGCGGTTCTGTCCTCGGCATTGGCAAGACCGTCAAGTGGAAGCCTATCCAGGCCGAATAAGACCCCGGCTTTTCAGCCGGTCTCAATTGTCAAACGACACGGTTGAAAGCCCGTCGCCGTAATAGAAATACTTGTTATATACCCACACTTTGGTGGCCGAAGATGCCTTGCTGGTCTTGAATGAGCACGGCAGGATTTTGTATGAATTGTCCGCTGTGGACTCAAGCGCCATATACTCGGCGTAGGTTATCGTCTTCGTGAAGCCGTAGGAACGCTTCGTGGAATCCAGCATCGAAGTGCCGTACCAGGTCGCCATATATCCGCTCTTGTGGGCATCTTCCGCCTTGGAGTTGTCCGGAGTGAGGGAATTCGCCTCGCTTTCCATCTTGAACTCAAGCGGGAAAAGGTGCTGGCGCAGTCCAGTGGGGATTTTGATGTTCATTGTAAGTTCCTGCCCGACTGAAGCCGAAACCGTAGAAGGGCTGCACTCCAGGACCATAGTGAAAGGTTTTCTGAGGCGATAAACAATGGTTCTCGCGATTTTCACGGCTCCGCCTTCCTCACGCGGTTCGTAGAAGATGACCGTCTGGGTCTTCTCCTCGTCAGTCGGCGTCTGAGGATTGATGGTGACCCTCTTCCATCCGTCAGAATCGTCCTCTGAGGTATAAGTCTTTATGACAGAGCCCGTACCGTCATTTGCCGGGGCGGTGCCTGTCACAGTGTCGTAAGGCCGGATCTGGCTATTGTCAATCACCGTCGGATTGTTGCGGTAGTCCGGGATATATTTGTAGCGGAAACTGAACGGATCGGTGCTCACCACGGTGGTGTCAGTGTAACTGACATACATTCGGCTCGTTCCGTCGGATATGTTCACAATGTCCTGTGTGACGACAGATGAAACAAAGTTATTGGAGGCCGGGGCGGCTGCGGCCTCGGCAGCCGAAGAGTAACCGTCGCTTGTGCAGGAAACGATGGTTGCGGAGTAAATGAAATTGCGGAGAATGTTGTAGTAGGTGACGAATCCGTTTTCCGCAGCCTTGACGAAATCAATCTTGTAGTAGGAATCCGCGTTCCCGTCGAAACTTCCCTTGACTATGATGGCCGTGTTGGAGACATCCTCCGAGTATGGACGCTCGTAGAGGAATTTGTCGCTGTTGTCGAAGGTGAGGACGGAAGCGTCGGACTGGACAATCTCGACATCTTGGGGAAGATAGCCGAAAAATCCGGCGGAAGTGCTGCCGTCGTAGGAGGATGTGAGTTCATCATAGGAACGGCTCACCCACGGGTTGCCGGTGAAGGAGTCGCCCTCGGTGTCCGCCTTCGCATAGGTTGCGAAAGAGTTGTGGCTCATAACGCACGGTGCGACGCAACCCCTGTCCGGGATGTTCCAGAGGGCATATCCCGTAATTTTGAAATCATCTGTCGCGGACTCGACGTGCACGCGGGCGAAGTTTCTCACGAGCGGAATCCGCCTCAATCCCGAGTTCTCAAGATAGGCCTCTTTCTTTTCATCTGACATCTGGTCCATCTCTTCGGCGGAAAGAATGCCTCCGGGGAGAATGACCCTCTGCCAATATGCGTCCTGATTGTCCCGGACGGAGAGCCTTCGCAGCACGTAATACTCTGTGCCATAGACCACAGGATTTGCCTCAAAGTCATAGTCGCCGATGAAATGGAGGGTGCGGGAGGACGGGGAAGCCTGAAGTGTCACGGTGAACTTGTACTCGGCGTTCTCGTCGGTTGAAAAGGATGTCGGATCAACCGGAGTCGCCTTCTGGGCCTCCACGAAAAAGCCCTGGTCGTCGAAAACGAGCACCCAAAGCTCCGACAGGGACTCTGACGAGAGAGACCGTGTCATCATCGATGTGGCTTCCGGAACGCTCACCGAGAATTCGAAGCCCCCGGCGGAAGCGGTGTCCTTGTCCGGAAGGGGGATATTCTCCTTCCCGCAACCGGCGAAAGTTCCCACCAGAGCCAGCAGAAATATGACAGTTCCGGTAAGGTTTCGAAAGATTGAAACTTGAACGATTTTATTTTTCATTCCCAATAAATTCTTGCAGTCATTTCTCTGACAGACTGACCCAAAGGATTCAGCCCTGTCCGTCCGTTACCTCTCCAGGTCACCCCAGGTGAAGGTGCTCTTGGTACATTTGTCAGTCCAGTACCACTCGTCGTAAACGCAGCGGATGTAGGAGTTGCTTGTGGATGTCGCGCCGTTCGGGCGGTATGCCGTGTTGTTGCTTCCCCAATAGTACGAAGATTCGGTCAGCAGTTCCGGAATTTTCCCGTCATCGGCAAGCATCACCATATACTCGATCTCGGCTTTGGTCGGAATTCTCCATCTTCCTGCCGGATAGCCGTCTTCCTGATAGGATGCGCATCTTTTCTTTGCGTCAGCGTAGGAATAGCTGTATGCGACACCGTAGGAAGACGCGATCCTGAAAGAAGGGGCGATCATATTGTTTACCCTGGAGCCGTCGGTGTCAGTCGGGTAGTAATAGCTGATCTGTCTGGTTTTGTTGTCCATATCGGGGGCGGATGCCCAGGAAGATGTGCCGCTGCTCCCCCCCGGGAAAAAACCGCCCCAGTCTCCTGATGAACTCAAAGTCGGCACGGAGACTGTTTCTGTCCTCGGATCCCCGATGATGTAGGGAGAGCCTGAAGGCAGCGAACTTACCGTCACGACATACATATACGGGTCTGTGTTGTTTCCCGCTCCCCGCGCATAAGTCCAGTTCTGGCTGTTTCTCTGGCCTCCGTTCACATATATGTATCCGTAGTGGCTGTAATTGTTGCGGCCGGTGGTTCCCGCATCGATATTGCTTGTGCTGCAGTCCGAGTTAAGCTCCGCCACGACATAAAGTGCCGGATACTGGGTCACGGTGATGGTTTCGGTGAAGTTGGGTTCGTCGGTGTGGCGGATGGTGAATGTAAGCGTATATGCCGTCACATCGTAGTCTTCGTCGTAGTCGTTCTCGAGGTTGTGGGTGAAGACGACTGCAGAGTTGTCGGCGTTCGGCGTGAGGGTATAGGCGGAAGAGGAGACGGACTCTTCATATGGCTTGTATCCGGACGAAGGGGCGAGAACGGTGCGGGTCATCGAAGAGCTTACCACGGAAACCGGGTGGGAGGTGTAGTAGGGGATGCTCAATGAATTCACATTGTTCATCACATAGGAGTTCTCATCCACCATCAGGTAGCGGTAACGCAGAAGCTCCGCATTGGTTTTCACCGTCTCGTTGCCCCACGGGAGAATCATATAGGAAGGAGCGATGACCGTGGGATTGTCCGGGTCTCCGCTTCCGAGTATGCTGACGGACAGGCTCACCTTGTACCAGGCGTTGCGTTCAAGGCATTTGGAGATGGAGTTGAACGGCACGGCGTAGTAGCAGGTGAAGTAGCGCGTGGAAGTGTTTCCGGAGTCATCGGTGGAGGCGTATTTCCACGGAACGGAGAGCATAAGATAAGGCGCTTCGCTCTCAGAGGAGGATGACCAGTCGTTGTAGAGCGACCAGAACGGCATTTCGCACCACCACCCGGCGGCAGTTCCGTCTTCCGCGGTGCAGGCGGAGAGCTTGCGGGACTTGCCCTTGTAGGAGAAAAGTCCGGCGCTCCTGTCGCTCCAGCCCATATTCGCGTCAAGATAGCCCCTGTCGATGCCGTTGATGTAGCTCACTCTCATATTTTCGGTGTCCGGAGTCCAGTTCTTGTCATCGATGTCGCTGTTGTCCACCTTCGTCACATAGAAAGAAATCTTTGAGGCGGCTCTCTTCATCTGGATTTCACCGGCGGTGAGTTTTCTTGCGGCATCGTCCTTTGCGACAGTACCCTCTCCCGTCATCGGAAATGATTCAGGGGCGGCCGAGTACGGGTCTTCGGAAAGATTAGGGCCGAACGAAGTCTTGATTACGGTGTTTTTCAGTTCTCCGAGAGTCGGGTTCTCCGAAGATGGGAGTTCGCCGAAACCGTCGATGTTCGCAACCGCATAGACCCTGCAGCTGCTTAAAGTAGTGAAAAGGGCGGAAACGGTTTTTTTCTTCATCGTGAATTTCACGGAAACTTTGCCTTCGGAAGGGGCTTCGCCCGAAACCGTGCCTTCGGAAACGACCGCACCGCTGTTCGTGATTTCCGCCCATCCGTTCTCCGGCCAGACATAAGCTGCGGGAACATCGTCAGAGGAGGTTTCTGCGTTGAAGAAATAGAGCCTGAATCCCTTGATTACATTCTCGTTCCATTTATCCTCCCCGTATGCCGAGGCTTTGCTGACGACGGTGGACTCGCCTGCGCTGAGTTCAAGGCTCAGCACGGCGCCCTCCCCGTCCCAGACGGGTTCGTTCAGAATGTCTTTCGAACAGCCTGAGAAAGCCGTCGCAAAAGCAGTCAGAGCGAATGCAAAAGCGGTAAAGGCGAAAATATATGAAATAAATTTCTTCATTCTATTCAATCTCTGTCGTCAGTCTTACAGACATCAGTCTTTTACAAGCACCCACGGGCCTCCGAGCACATCGTTCGCGGAGAGGTTTACATTGCCGTAGGTGGCGTAAATCACAAGTTTGGCCGTTCCGACCGTCTCCGCCTGCTGGACGATCCGGAGTTCCACCGGATTGCCGTCCACCTGTCCGGAAGCGCAGTCGCCGAGGGTTCCGTCCCCAAGAAGGAAGCGGAAATGGTTCTGATCCCCGCTTTTTTCTTCAAATACAGCATACCAGGTGGCTCCGTAAGGGGTCTCGATGGTGAAAGAGCAGGTGAGGTCACCGGCTCCGGTGGCGAGCACCCTGCCGTCCTCGACCGGTGTCTTGTGGTTTGTGTCGATCCATTTCAGCTGTTCTGTGACGCTGACCGTCTTCTTGTAGTCGTAACTGAACTCTGACAGGCTCCACGGCACGGCCTTGAGGGAAAGGCTGAGCTCGTAGCCTCCGACGCTCGCTATGGTGTAGCGGTAGATGTGGTTGCGAAGAAGGTTGAACCGCCGGTCGTTGTCCGAACCGAGGGAATAATCCCTGAAGTCCAGAGTGTAGGTTTTCGTGATGCCTTCGAAGTTGAGTTCGATGTAGGAGCAGTCGCTGCGGCGCAGTCCGTAAATGTCTTTGTTGCGGTACTCCGGAACGCAGGCCGTCCAGGTTCTGCCGTCGTCGCCCGGGGTGAAGGAGAGCGGGGAGGAGGCTGCGGAGTTGTCGTCCGCGCTGCCGTAAAGGTGCACGGAGTGGCTGTAGCTCAGGTTCCTTGTGCTCTCATACATATCCAGCGGGGCGCAGGCTCCGTTGGGGTTGTAGTTCACGAGGCGTACATCTGAAAGCGTCTCTTCCACATCGTCTCCGAGAGTGACTTCCACCTTTGCCATAGCCCTCAGAAGATCAATCTGTCCGAGGTCGGTCGCGAGGTTTTCGCGGAATTTCAGAGGTGAGGGGAATGTCTTCACTCCGTACATCGGGATGAGGTCGGTAGCCGAAGGTGAGAAGGGAGCTGAGTAGCTATACATCGCCCAGGAGGCCTTGCATACATCCTCGATTGTGGTTTCGCCTTTGACGAGCCCCTCCGGTGAAGACGGGCAGTTGGCGAGAATCACCACCTTGAACCCGGTTGTCGGAGGCTCGTCCACCGGGCCGCGGAGAGTCCACTCGGAAGGGTAGCGCTCCGATCCCGCCGGCAGAGTCTCGGCCGGAGTGAACTGGAACAGGAAGCGGTCGGAGAGATCGAAGAAAAGCACGGCGAGATGGTTCTCCACATCGATGTAGTTTTCATAGCCGGAGGCTGCTTCGTCGGCCTCGCTGACGGCCTTCGTGGCGGAAAACTGCGAGTTCGAGGAAATCCTCAGGGTGAGTTCAGAAGGGATGCCGCTCTCCCTGACCTGTTCCGTGGAGATTGTGTTCTCCTCCTTCGAGCAGGCCGCGACTCCCGCAAGAGAGAGAAGCGCAAGTGCGATATGAACCCGTTTTCCGAACATTCGTATCCTTTGTCTTACAGAGTGTTATATATTTCTACAAATCAATGTTCGACAGTACAATCTTCCACGAATTGATGTATATGTATGCGTTCATCCAGGAATCGTCCGAATTGAGGAAGAAAATCATATCGAAATCTCCCTGACGGTCGAGGAATTCCTGATCATCCATCTTCGAGTTGACCGCACCCTTGAAAAGCAGGGCGTAGTCCACGAGCGGGACGGAGAGAACCGTCTTGCCGTCGCTCTTGCGTGAAACCGTAAGGCGTGCGGTGCTCCTGTTGGAGAGAAGAAGGCGCGAAGCGTTGATTTCGGCGCAGACGATGCCACGTTCGGCCGTCTCAGCCTTGGTCCGGGTTTCCACTGAAGTGGAACCTGTGTAAACCGTCCACGGCTTGTAGGTGATTTCCTCTGAAGGAAGGACAGTGTTGTCCCAGTTCAGGAGGGAATTGTCGTCGGTGACCGTAAAGTCGAACTTGTCGGCTGAAATCGGGTCTCCAGTGGTGTGCTGAAGGAATATCTTGTAGCTTTTGGTGTCTTTCACAAGAGACATCGTGACCTCTGCAGTGCCTTCGTCCTTCGTAAAATCCGCTCCGGAAAAGTAGCCGTAGAAAAGGTCGTCAAGACGGGAGTCGGTGTATTTTCTGCCGGTTGCGGAGTCTGTCTTCAGGTTGAGGGTTTCCGTAAGGCCGGACTTGTTGTCGGACTCTCCGGGGGTGAATGAACGGTACTCGTCGGCATCGCACCACGCGAGCAGGTCGTAGCGGCCGGGTTTCAGAGCGCCTTCTGGGATCTCGATGAAGTAGTTCTCCTTCGCGAGAGCCTCTCCGCTTTCCGAGGTTTTATAGAGGACATCTCCGTTTTCGCTGTCAAGGACATAGAGCGTCACCGCCTTCACCGAGTGCGCGAAGGCATCGGCGTAAAGCATATTCATATCGTAGCGGAACTTGACCCTGTAGTGGACGGAACAGTCTCCTTCGTAGTCATATATCAGGAAGTTGCAGGAGGAAAGAAGCCCCCCGCAAACCGCCGATATCATCGCCGCTGAAAGTATATGTCTTAGTCTTGACAGCATTATACGATTTTTTTCTTTGGGGCTGCCGGCAGGGATCAGCCGCCGGTAGCCAATGATAACCAATTAAATTACAATTTATTAGTTTAAGTTTCGCAAGTTCGGAACTTGAGTTATTTTATTTGGATTTTGCAAGTGCGGAACTTGAACTTGTTTACTTGGTTTAAAGATCTACGTTCTGGTTGATGACCTTCCATGAGAGGATGTTGACCTGAGCGCCGACATAATACTCCTTGGTCTTCGCATCGTTCGGGAGAATCTTCTCCGCAGGGTCATAGACTGCCATTCCGAGTTTTGAGATGGAATTTATGGTAAGGCGGTACCAGTGGTTGCGGACAACGCCGTAGTCAGCCTCCTGATAGTCGTTGCCGGCGAATGTTCCGTTCTGGCGGAGGTGCTCTACAGGGATGCTGTAGTACATGCGTCCTGCGTTGTAGTAGTTGCTTTCAGACAGAGTCCTGACCCAGACAGTTTCATTGAGAGCCGCAGCGGTGGTCGGGGTGTAGGTGGAACCTGACTTCATATAGTAGGTGGCTCCTTCCGGAGCGTCGGCGATCTGGAGATAAACGATTCCGTCACCGGCATTTACTTCCTTGAAGTTTTCTGTAGTAATCTGAGTGAAGCTTGTTCCGTCGGTGGAAAGATACGGAATGTGAGTCTCGGCTGAGATGCCGGAGTACTTCTCGAGCACGCGGGTCTTGTACTGCTCTGCAGTCCAGAGCTGATTCTCGAAGAGGACAAGTGAAATCGGAGTTTCAGTCTCATCGACAATCTGGGCTGCAAGAAGGGCGCAGGTTGCGGTGGTGTTGAAGTTGTTCGCACGAAGCTCACCTTCGGTGTTCGTGTTTTCAAGGCAGTAGGCGTACTGGGCAGGTGAAACTGCGCACTCGTCGAAGCTTATATAGTTGAGGGTCTGCTCGGTTGAGTGTCCCTTGTAGTTGTTCTCAGGAGTTGCCTCGGAGTTTGAGTAGCTGTCGGCATAGATGCAGGCGTCATCATCATAGTTCGTCGATTTTGCCCAGTATGACCTGTAGTTTCCCTCGTCGTTCCAGGTGAACATTCCGAAGTCCCAGCTGTTGTCGATTACCTTGTAGGCGTAGGTGTTTTTCGTAGTGGCATTGAGTCCCCATTTGCCCACTTTTACATAGAGGGCGAGGCTGTCTGCTCCCACCTTGAACTTCCCGAGGGAGATTTTGCTTCCGTCTCCGAGCGTTGTCCCGAGAGAAAGCTGAACCTTTGCGGCAAGCCTCTCGACATATGAAACTGCAATGTCTGCGCCGGTTGCGCCTGCAGCATCAGCCTCGGTGTCCTTGAACATTGAAGAGGTGAGTTTTGTGCAGAAATAACCTGAAGCGGCGTTGCCGTTGTTGTAGGTTGAGCTTGTCATCGTGAAGTTGGTGAGAGCGGTGGTCGTGCCGTCCTCGGCGAATTTGCCCGTAACCTTTTCCTGTGCCTCTGAAAGGCTCTTGCCGTCAAGGGAGGAAGCGAGGGCGTTGTCGTTGAGGATTACGCTCATATAGGCAGGGCTGCTCTTGGTTGTGAGACCCTTGAGGATCACGATGCCTTTGCCCACCCAGGATGTGTTGTCAGGGCCTTCGCCCGTCTTTGCGGAACCGTCGATGGTCTGGCTGACGTGAGAGAAAAACGCACCGTCCTCCTTGTAGAAGAAGAAGTCAGCAATTGCCACGGCGTTATCGTCTGCAGAACCATAGTAGAAACCGGATTCTGTTGTCGTGCCTGTAGCCTTTGTCGGGACATCGGCGTCGGCGCTTACAACAGAAACGGAGAGGTAGGCTTCGTCACCTTTGCCGAAGATCGAGTCCTCTTTTTCAACAGGATTCTCTTTATTGCAGGATGCAAGCGCCACAAGAGCCGCAGCTGCAAGAAGAAGATTTTTTGTTTTCATAAACTTTTAAATTAAATTGTTATTGTTACTTATATTCAATATATTGTGTAATCCGTCACAGGTCCGTTTGTTTCCAAATTGATCCGTGTCCGTTCTACTTGTTTTTGCCGATATATTTCCTGTAAATTGCCGCAGCCTCCGCCGCATCCGGAACCCCTTTCTCCGCAGCAGTCTCAAAGTGACGCACCGCCGATTCGAAGTCATTCTCCTGCGCTGCATAAATTCCTCTTGAGTACTCGGCCTCACCGCTGTCTCCAGACTTTTCAAGATGGCGGGCGGCAAGGGCGCGGTCTCCGCTTTCAAGAGCGGCATTCGCGGCATTGAGGTTTGCGGTTTCGTTTGCAGGGAACATCGCTGCGGCCACCTCGAACACCCTGTTGAAGTCCGCGCTGCCCGGTTCAAGGCTGTTTGCCGCAATGAAGAACTCCCTCAGGGAGAGCTTGCCCGGCTCGGTCTTGACCTTCTCCAGAATCTCCACGGGGTCGTCGAATGACCTGATGGAATATTCGATCCGGTATTCTGTGCGCCTGAGTGACGGGAATACGTCGGAAATCAGGTATTTCGTGTCTTTCGGATATTTGCGCCGGAGCAGTTTCTCTTTCGCGTCCGGAGCCATGGTGCTGTCGGCTGCGATTTCCAGGATTGCCCCGGTGTTTGCAAGAGTGCTGCTGTCGCGGAGCCAGGCGATGAATCCTCCCCAGTCCTCGGCTTCGTGTTCCGTCACGACGACAGAAGGGTCGAGGCTGCAGAGCATACGGACATAGTTGCTGATGGTCTGCGTACGGTCGCGGGCGAGCTCGTCGTTATGCGCATAGTTGCCCTCCGGTGAGGCATAGCCCTTCATCCAGAGTTTCGTCACGGTGACATCGGCGTCTGAACGCACGGAGTCGATGGTCGCCCGGATTTTCCCGAGCTCGATGGTGTTGCTGTGGTATGACGGGTCGATGTCGGTCTTGTTCACACGGAAATCGACATAGGCCTTTCCCGCAAGACTCCTGTTTTTCGGGCCCTCGGCCTCCGGACGGATGTAGTGGTAGGAAGGCATATACATCGCATCCTCAAGAAGCGAACGCGTATCCTTTTTCGTGCCTATTCCGCAGCAGGCATATTCCTCGCTCGTGAGAATGAGACTGCATCCCCCCATCCAGTCCCTGTAGGCGGCAACGGTGCTGTATGGCACCCGGAGGGAGTCGGTCTCGTCTGAACGGAGCGTAATCTCGTCCTTTCCGGAAATCATAGTTCCGTTGTTCTGGCGGAGGTAGTAGTAGTATCTCTGACGCCCGTAAACGCCCACTGAAGGCAGAACGAGCGAGTCTTTCCCGTTTGTGAGGTATGGGGTGAAGAGAATGGCGCGGGTGCTTCTCAGTTTGAGTGAATCGAGATCTATGCGAAGACCCACCGCGACATTGTCCCCTTTTCTGAGCACGCTGACGCTGTCCACTTCATATGAATATGTCTCACTGTGCCTTTTCATCCTCAGACGGCTGTCGGCCGAAGCTTCCGCCGGATTCGAACTCCAGAGAACCGCGCTGAAGGTGAACAGAAGGAGAACTGTAAAAATGTTTGAAGCTGTCTTTTTCATATCCGTTCCTCCTCCTTAAAATACATAGACAAGTCCTACGGAGAATTTCGTAGGTCCGAAATAATGGTGATTTACACCTTCTTCCACTTTTTTACCGCAGCCTGCGCAACGATATGTGTCGGAACGAGAGTATATCCAGCCGATACCGCCCTCAACTTCAATGTCCCAGTGGCGGTCAAGAACCCAGGCATAGCCGTATGCCACGCCGAGCCCCGTCATCCATCCCTGATACCTGTGGTCTTTCAGGAGGCTGAAGTCATTGCCCACCGGCATCTTTATGGAAGAATCCCATCCGCCGATGTTGAACTGTCCGGCGAGTGCGTGAACTCCGAGGAAACTGCCCATCCAGGCATCGCAGAACCACCAGCGGGCCTCCGGCTGGATCAGCCAGTGTTTGAATTTTACGGTGTTGTCCCTGAATCCCCAGGGGTTGAGATTGCCGCTCACGTCGAGAGTCCACTGAGGGGCGAAACGCCATTCTCCGCCCACGTTCAGGGTGGTGGTGACATCATAGAGAAGGTTAGTCTTGACGGCCCAGTCCTGTGCCTTCGCCTCTGCTTCAGAACACAGAACGGCTATTGAAAGGCATACAAGGGCATATGCGCACAAAGCGAAGCGCCGTAATTTTGTTTCGGAGCCCAATTTCATAAAAAACACAACCTCAATACCTGTGAAAAATCCTGATGACCACTTCAGTACAGAATAGTTTTATATACAGAACCTTTCTCGGCTTTGCTTTATAACTGTAACCAGAACAGGCGTAATTATTACGATTTGTTACCGGTTACTCAGATTCAACTTACACTAACACTATTTTTAGCGGGGGAGTATATTTAACAAATTGCGTGCCAAGGCAGGCGCGCTGCTATTGATAATTCCGATAGCCGCAGTCGTAATGAAAGGGGGTGACTAAAAAGCGGTCTACTGCGTTCCCGTCTTTTTATTCACCTCTTTCCCCACGGCACAAACACCTCACAAAGAAGAAGAGGATGACAAAAAATCATCCTCTTCTTCTTTTGTGGTGCGGATGGCGAGACTCGAACTCGCACAGGAAAAACTCCCACTACCCCCTCAAAGTAGCGCGTCTACCATTTCGCCACATCCGCTTTTGAATTGGGACTGCAAAGATAGACATAATTTGTCTTTCTGCAAATTTTTTATTCAAAATTTTGTCCGGTGCGTGGAATCGATGTTTCCCCGGACTTCTTCCTACAATATCAGACTGAAAATCCGGAACGTGGCAAACGCAAACACCCACGCGATGACAAGCGTGATGCCCGCGGAGAGGAACGCCCATTTCCAGCCCCCGGCCTCGTTGCGTATGGCCGCGAAAGTCGCGAAGCACGGGAGATAGAGCAGGATGAAGACAAGATAGGCGAGCGCGGCCGCCGGGGCCGTGTGTTCCAGGAGCGCCTTTTGAAGGTGGCTTGAATTTTCCGATCCGTCTTCAGAAACGCTCTCCCGGCCAGTCCCGGTTCCATCGGTCAGAGCGATCTCCTGAGGATCTTCCGGACCGTCCGTCCCGTCTTCGCTGTACATAATACCGAGCGTGCTGACAATCAGTTCCTTTGCCCCGATGCCGGAGAGAATTCCGATGTCCATCTTCCAGTCGAACCCGAGCGGGTCGAGCGCCGGTGCCACAGCCTTGCCGAGATAGCCCAGATATGAATGTTCCTGCTGAGCCTCGGCGGAATCGTATTTGTCGTGGTTCGGGAAGTAGCTCAGGAACCAGATCGCAATCGAGCAGACGAGAATCACGCCGCCGATCTTTGAAAGATACTCCTTACACTTCTCCCAGGTGTGTCTGAACACCGCCTTCGATGTAGGAATCCTGTACGGAGGCAGCTCCATCACGAAAGGCAGGTCGTCGTCCTTGATGAAATGGCTCAGAACCCTGGCGCAGATGACCGCGAGCGCGATACCGAGCACATATAGTCCGAGCAGCACCAGCCCGGCGTGATGCGGGAAGAACGCGGCCGTGAGAAGGATATAGACCGGAAGCCTGCCTGAGCAGGACATGAATGGAATCACGAGAATCGTCAGCAGGCGGCTCTTGCGCGACTCGATGGTCCGCGTCGCCATAATCGCAGGCACATTGCATCCGAAGCCCATAATCATAGGGATGAATGATTTCCCGTGGAGACCCATCCGGTGCATCAGACGGTCCATAATGAACGCCGCCCTCGCCATATATCCCGAATCCTCAAGCAGCGAAATGAAAAGGTAGAGCAGCAGAATGTTCGGCAGGAAAACCAGCACGCTGCCCACTCCTCCGATGATTCCGTCCACAATCAGATCCCTCAGCCACCAGTCGCTCATAAAGGAGCTGACCATCTCCCCGACCTTGTCGACGCACCACTGAATCCAGTCCACAGGGTAGGCTCCGAGGGTGAATGTGCCCTGGA
>CAVEHG010000027.1:0-9892 GCA_963615405.1 bacterium
GCTCGCATCGTCCGCGCGGCGCATCGCGGAATGGTTCGGAAACGGGAATGACCCTGTGGTGATTTCAAACGCCTGCATATCAGGCGTATGCGCAGAAATCGAGGCGCTGAGGCTTCTCCGCTCCGGGGCATACCGCCGCGCAGTGGTGATAGGGGCTGACTGCCAGTCCCGCTTCATCATTTCCGGGTTTCAGTCTTTCAAGGCGCTGTCCGCCGGTCCCTGCCGGCCTTTCGACCGCGACCGCCGCGGGCTGAATCTCGGCGAGGCTGCCGCTACAGTCGTTCTTGAGGCCGCCGCAAATACTGTTGCCCCTGAGGCGGACGCGCTCCGGACTGCTCCAGAGGCCGCCGCGAAGACTTCGGCCTGCCGTTGGGAAATTCTTGACGGATGCATCCGCAACGACGCGAACCACATTTCCGGACCTTCAAGGACGGGGGAGGGCAGCTGGCGGGCGCTTGAGTACCTCCTGCAAGGCGGCTTCGTGACCCCTGACGAACTCGCTGCCGTGAATGTCCACGGAACAGCCACTGCCTACAATGACGAAATGGAATCCATCGCCCTGTCCCGTGCCGGACTGTCGGATGTGCCGATCAACTCCCTTAAAGGATTTTTCGGACACACGATGGGCGCGGCCGGAGTCCTGGAGACCGTCATTTCAATGCACGCCATCGGGCGAGGTCTTGTCCTGCCGACCCGAGGTTTTGAAAATATGGGCGTATCCTGTCCTGTGAACATCTCCAACGAACTGAGACACACCGACAAGCACGCCTTCATAAAACTGATTTCCGGTTTCGGCGGCTGCAATGCGGCCGTGGCGTTCAGATTGGGAGATTCCCGTCAGGAACAGCGTGGTGTTAAGGCCCAGCCGGGCGATGCCGTTCCGGATAAAACGGCGCGAATCAAAATTCTCGGCCGCATCGACATAAATCCCGAAAGAATTTCGATTGACGGCAACTCCCTTGAAATCAGCGGGTCCTGCAGCCATCCGGATTCCGGTTACTGTGAATCTTCAGACAAGGAGACCTCTCCATCCCGGACTCCGCGCGGCCGCGAACTGCTGACCGCCGCCTACCGTTCTCTTGGAACGGATTATCCGAAATTCTTTAAGATGGACACTCTCTCCCGGCTCGGTTTCGTCGCTTCTGAACTGCTGCTGAATGCCGTAGAACCGGGGGACAGACCTGCCTCGCGGGGGGACAGAGCTGTGATTTTCTGGAACCGGACAGCCTCGCTCTGCAACGACCTCCACTACGAGAGGACCGTTTCTGATCCTCAGAACTGGTTTCCGAGCCCTGCCCTGTTCGTATATACCCTCCCCAACATCGTCTGCGGCGAGATTGCGATACGCAACAGATGGTATGGTGAGACCCTGTTTCTCATCGCCGACGACTGTGACGAATCCTCGATTCTTGAGTCTGTAAGGCGTGAATTTGACGACAGAGGGATGAATTCCGCACTCTGCGGATGGCTCGAATGTCCGGACGACGATGTGTTCGAAGCCCATCTGTTTCTCGTTGAACGCGGTTGAGTCTGACAGGTCGGGGATGTGGATATGGATATGAGTATGTATATATAATATATTGATATATAATCAAATAAATATATGGAAGACCTTATAGTAAAACTGAAGGAGCAGATGATTTCCGCTCTGAACCTTGAGGGGATGACCCCCGATGACATAGACAGTGACGCGCCTCTTTTCGACAAGGGACTCGGCCTTGACTCGATTGACGCGCTTGAACTCATCGTCCTTCTTGAAAAGGAGTACGGCATCCGCCTCGCCTCGCCGGCTGAGGGCAAGGATGTGTTCAAGTCTGTCGCTGTGATGGCAGACTACATTACCCGGAACAGGAAAAAGTAAAATGATGACGGAAGGGGTGTGCCGCCAATGAAACATATGAATATCGTAATTACAGGCAGCGGCGTGGTCTCGGCCATAGGCGGGGACAAACTGGAGACTCTGGAAAGCCTTCGGGAACGGCGTTCCGGCATCGGCCGGATGCACCATCTCCGTACCTTTCACGATGACCTTCCTGTCGGCGAGGTCAGGATGAGCGACGGTGAACTCCGTGAAGAACTCGGAATCCCGCAGGAAGTCCCGATGACCCGCACCGCGCTGTTCGGAATCAAGGCTCTGCGGGAGGCCCTTGCCGAAGCCGGGCTGCCGGCGGGTGTGCAGATGCCGCTGATTTCTGGCACGACCGTCGGCGGAATGGAGAAGACGGAACTCTACTGGCACGATTTCCTGACTTCGGATCGTCACTCCGGGTACATTCCGCTTCAGGGCTGCGGCGCGACCACCGCGCTGATTGCCGGCTATTTCGGGCGCATCGCAGAGGGACAGCCATCAGATGGGTGGCCCGATGATGGACTGCCCGATGATGGACTGTCCGATGATGGACGGCCCGCTGACAAGAGGTTCGCTGATGTGCGCTTCAATGATGTGCTGACCCCCTCCACAGCCTGCTCGTCAGCGGCAAACGCGATAATCCGTGCCGCCGATATGATCCTTGCCGGAGAAGCGGAGGCGGTGGCGGCCGGAGGCAGCGAATGTCTGTCGTCGTTCCACCACAGCGGATTCAACTCCCTGATGATTCTTGACCGGGAGCAGTGCCGCCCGTTTGACCGCACCCGCGCAGGGCTCAATCTCGGCGAAGGGGCGGCTTACCTTATCCTTGAAAGCGAGGAACACGCGCTCAGGCGCGGGGCGAAAATCATCGCCCGTCTTACCGGCTACTCCAACCGCTGCGACGCTTTCCACCAGACAGCCTCCTCTCCGGACGGCGAAGGCGCATATCTTT
Source organism: bacterium (assembly GCA_963615405.1). Classification (GTDB taxonomy): domain Bacteria; phylum Bacteroidota; class Bacteroidia; order Bacteroidales; family UBA932; genus Cryptobacteroides. The sequence continues at coordinate 2,802 of CAVEHG010000027.1, forward strand.
CGATGACTGGAGCCCTTGCAATGGCGGGACTCGCTCCGGAGGACATCGATTATGTCAATGCCCACGGCACCGGAACCCCCAACAACGATGCGAGCGAATCGGCGGCTCTCCGCAGGGTTTTCGGAGAAGGGATGCCTGCGGTGTCGTCCACGAAGTCATTCACCGGACACACGACAAGTGCTTCAGGATCAATAGAATCCGTATTCTGTCTGCTTGCCCTGACACATTCTTTCATCCCTGTGAGCCTCGGATGGAAGGAATCCTCTTCCGACACGGTCGTTCCTTACATTGGTGAGGGGAGCGTGCGGCTGAACAACATAATCTGCAATGCTTTCGGTTTCGGAGGAAACGATTCTTCGCTCATATTTTCGCGTTATGATGTCCAGGATGACAAGGTCCCCGGTCCTGGAAGCAGTTTCCGCGCTCCTGAAACCAACAGTGCCGTTGATGGTTCAGAAGGAGTCAATGCTCTTTCAGACAGACATATATACATCAAGTCGATGAAGGCGATCCCTTCGGATGACACATTCTCCGACTATTCGTCCTTTGTATCCCCGATGGAGGGACGGCGTATGGGCAAACTGATGAAACGCGCACTCGCGACATCGCTCACCGCGCTCCGGGATGCGGGAATCGAGCATCCGGATGCCATCATAACCGGCACTTCCCTTGGCAGTGTGGCCGATATGGAACCGGTTCTGAACGCCGTCTGCGAGAACGGCGGCGAGAGCGTGAAGCCGACGAATTTTATGCAGTCGACACACAACACGCTGAGCTCGCTGATTGCCATCAAGACTCACACTCACTCCGGCAACTGCACCTGGTCGCAGGAAGGTCTCTCATTCGAGGCTGCGCTCTGTGACGCCCTGACCCAGCTCCGGCTGGGACGGATTGACAACGCCCTTGTTGGCGCGTTTGATGAGCTTTCCCCGGATGTACTTGAAATTCAGCGTCGTGGAGGAATTCTGAAGGATGCCTTCAAGGCCGGCGAGACGGCGGCATCTTTCTTTCTGGAGGCGGACTCTTCACGGGAATCGGGCTTTGATGAAGTCTGTCCTGATGAAGTCTGTCCTGGCGAAGTCTGCACGGATGAGGCCTGCCCTGATAAAGTTTGCCAGGAGGAAAACTGTTCCGGAGAGGACGGTTCCGGAGAGGACGGTTTCGGCCAGGTGGAAGTGCTTGGTGCAAAGACGCTTTTCATTCCGGATGAAAACCGCCGGATGAAGGAACTGGGCGAGGCTCTTGACCGTATGCTCTCCGCCGCCTCCCTGAACCGGGATGACATAGACATTGTCCTGACCGGCCGCAACGGAGGCATCGGAGCGCCGTCCGTGGGCGATGCCGGCGATGTCCTCGGCCCTGATACGGACATCAATTCCAATGATGCCGTCTATGAACGCCTGAATGCCCTTTGGGAGGACATTCCTCAGGGTCGCTGGAAACATATTCTCGGTGAGGGCTTCTCCGCTTCCGCTGCCGGCTTCCACGCCGCCGTGACCTGGCTTCTTCAGGGTTTCATTCCGGAGGAATTCCGCGTTTCCGCCGCTGTGGCTCCCGTATCCCCGGCTCCCGTATCCCCGGAATCCATCGCGCCCGCGCCGTCTTCCCGTGTCCGCTCCGCCGGGAAACCGCTGCGCAACATAGTCATTTTCAACCATTCCGCCGGGAAACACTTCAGTCTGATTATCCTGCACAAGTCCGCCTCAGCAATAAAGAAACTTCGGGCAGACAACAGAGAAACTTCGTGCAGGCAAGTGTGAAACTTCGACCGGATAAAAATTTGCATCAGTTATGAACTCAATGTGGAAACTCATACCTCTGTCAGTCGTCCAGGCCGTCTTCCTCTGCGGAGGACAGGTTCTGCTCAAACTGGCTCTGAACCGGATGGGCGAATTCTCCTGGACCTGGAAATTCTTCTCGTCCCAGCTCACCAACTGGTGGTTCCTCGGTTGCGGAGTAGCCTTTGCTGTGGCTACAGTCCTGTGGCTCTACATCCTGCGTCACTATCCTTTCGGCATCGCCTACCCCCTCAGCTGCCTGAGCTACCTTTTCGGTCTCTTCGCCGCCCTATGGGTATTCCACGAGCCGGTGACGGCGTCGCAATGGGTCGGGGTGCTTCTGATCATGGCGGGTTGTGCCTTGATTGTCAAATGATTGCGAGCGATTCAGAAAATTGTGGATCCGAGTGAGGAAAAGAACGAATTTCGAATGTGTATGATGCTGAATATTAAACCTGATTTCCGTGGATACGGCCCATTGCGTACCATTATTCTTCCGGTTCTGTGTATATTTCTGACTGTCAATGCATATTCCCAGAGTATGCCGGATTTCGCCGCCCCATCCTCTCTGACCTTCGATTTCGTCCAGAGAAAATCGTCCGCAATGCTGTCCGGGGACATCGTGAACTCGGGGAAAATGGCTTTCGTCGCTCCGGACAGAATCCGTTGGGAATATGTCGCTCCCTATTCGAGCCTGTTCGTTATGAACGGGGATTGCGTGCTTATGGAAAACGCTGACGGGCGGAAGGTTACGGATGCGAAATCGGCCGGGGCATATTCCCGGATATCCCGTCTGGTTCTGCCTCTTGTTCAGGGAAAATTTCAGGAAGGGGAGTCCGGTGACTTCAAAACGACTGTCACTGAGTGCGGAAACTGTCCGGACGGCGTCTCCGGAGGTGATGGTGTGAAAGGCGTGTCCGGCGGTAACGGAGTGAAAGGTGTGTCCGGAGGTAACGGTGTGAATTCCGTGTCCGGCGGGGACTTCGTGAGGATTGAAATCGTTCCGCTCAAATCTTCCGGCCGGCGTCTGTTCCGAAGGGTCGTTGCCGACATCGACAGGAAACTCGGTGTGGCAGTGAGGATTGCCATTGACGAAAGCAACGGTGACAAGACCGTCATAACCTGCAGAAACATCGTCCTCAACGCCCCGGTCGATGACGGCCTGTTTGAATTGCATCAATGAAATCCTAACCCCCACTTCGCAAAATGAAAAATTTATAATATCATAATTGTATATTGACATTGGTACACGCGAAACTTGGAATATGAAATTTGAAGGATACCTTTATGATGTGATTGAGTCCGCTGACGCCGGGACTTCTGAAGAAAGCTGCCAGTTTGTGATAGCCCTGCGTCCTGACTCTCCGGTTTACGGAGGGCATTTCCCCGGATTTCCGGTCACGCCCGGAGTGGCTTTGCTCACCGTCGTCCGCGAACTTCTCGAATCCAGGTTGCACAAGCCATTGGCGCTCGCCTCTGCGGATGATGTAAAGTTTCTCCGTCCGCTCACGCCGGAAGACAATCCCGTGACAGTGACTTTCAGAGAGTTCAGCGACACCGGTGTAAAAGCTGAAATCTCCGGCCCGGCCGCGCTCCACGCCCGAATGACCCTGTCATACCGGAGTCAGAAGCGCGAAGACAGGTAACCGTTAAAAAAAGAATGCGGAATTTCCCCAAATGCAGTGAATCAGAGTATATGCAAAACCATAAAGTGAAACCGGTTGTGATAATCCCGACATACGACAACGGAAAGACTGTGTGTCAGGTGATTGAAGATGTGGGAAAATATGTCCCGGACATCATTGTCGTTGATGACGGCAGCCGTGACGGAACGGATGTACTTCTGCGCCGGATGGTGTGCGGAACTGCGGGAGGGACTTCCGAAGCGCATTGCGGAGAGGAGCCCGAGGAAGCCTCAGGAGAGAGCCCTGGTGTGCTTTTCGGGGAGAGTCCCGCTGACATCCCGGTAAGGATAACTGTTGTGACCCACGGGAAAAACCTCGGCAAGGGGCGGGCACTGAAAACAGGATTCGCAAAGGCACGCGAGCTCGGATTTACCCACGCCGTGACAATCGATGCCGACGGGCAGCATTTCCCGGCCGATCTCCCTGCCTTTCTGAGACTTGTTGAGGAACACCCCCGGGCGATTGTAGTCGGCAGCCGCAACCTCCGCGCTGACGGAATGCCTTCAGGGAACACCTTCGCCAACAAATTCTCCAATTTCTGGTTCCGGCTCTACACCGGAGTCGCCATTCCGGACACCCAGACCGGCTACCGCGCATATCCGCTTGACAGCCTGCACGGTCTGCGCCTGCTCACATCACGATATGAAGCCGAACTCGAACTGCTGATTTTTGCCGCCTGGCACAATGTCCCGCTCATCCCGCTCCCGATCCGGGTCTATTATCCCCCCGAGTCCGAGCGTGTGACCCATTTCCGCCCGGTCGCCGACTTTGCCCGCATCAGTCTCCTCAACACAGTCCTCCTCTTCGTCTCCATCCTTTATGGCCGCCCGCGACTGTTTTTCTTCCGTTTATGTAATCATTAAGAAAACACTTTGGTTATCTTTGCTTGTTTTTTCGCTCTAAAAACCTCATCGGCAGAATAAACGCACTGATATTTTGAAACTGATTCTGAAAATATACGATTTTCTGAAGCCTCGGAAGGCTCTGACGCTGGCGGTAATGCTCGGCGTTATGGGGCTTTGCGCGCTGGGGGTAGTGCGTCTGAACGGGGATGAGGACATATCTTCCTTCCTGCCGCAGAATGAGATGAGTCGAAAATATTCCTCTGTGTATGAGAGACTTGGAGGACAGGAGAAAATTGCCGTGTTCTTCAGGGGAGAAGACGGGGATGGTATATGCGCGGCGATGGACCGCTTCGGGGAACTGTTGGAAGAGGCAGACTCGGAGGAGGTCGTAAAAAACCTGCAGATCCGGGCGGATGAAGGGACGGTGCTTGACGTGATGGATTTCATAAGGGGCAACTGGCCGTATTTTCTGACGGAGGCGGACTACCGACGTGCTGATTCGCTGCTTGCCAGTCCCGCTTTTGTCCGGGAAAGGCTTTCGGCAGCGCACAGATCCCTGCTCTATCCCGGCTCCGCATTCACCGCCGAGAATCTCCGCCACGACCCGCTGAACCTTTTTACCCCTGTTTTCCGGAATCTTTCCGCTCTCAATCCGGCAGGGAACGGGAACCTTGTTGACGGACACATATTCCTTCCTGACGGAAGCGCCGGCGTGGCTTTTCTCAGTTCGCCTTACGGCGGAAGCGAGAGCGGAAGGAATTCCGGACTGCTGCGGATGCTTGAGAAAACTGCGGAAGAGACGGAAGCGGAATCTGAAGGGGTGAAAATCAGCTTTACCGGAGGTCCGGTGATTGCCGTTGAAAATGCTGAGACAATAAAGCGGGACAGCATCATTGCCGTTGCGATTGCCTTGCTGCTCATCTTCGCGCTGCTCTATCTCCAGTTCCGCAACCTGCGGGATATGCTCTGGATCGCTCTGTCTATACTCTGCGGAAGCCTTTTCTCGCTCGGGCTCATATCCCTTTTCAAGTCTTCGATTTCGCTGATAATACTCGGAATAGGGAGCATAATCCTCGGAATAGCAGTCAATTACCCATTGCATTATGTCGATTATCTGAAATATCAGCCTGACACCCGCAAGGCGCTCCGGGACATTATCGCGCCGCTCACAGTGGGAAATCTCACGACTGTGCTCGCCTTTTTGTCGCTTGCATTTATGAAGACTTCGGCCCTCCGGGATTTCGGGATTGTCGGGGCGCTGATGCTTGTCGGAACCATTGCCTTTGTTCTCTTGTTCCTTCCTGTGCTTATGCCTGACGGAAAGAAACGCAGTGAAAGAGCTTTGAAACTGAATTTCGGGGGCCTGAATGTTCCGCCACTCCTCAAAAGGGTGCTCGCTGTGGTTTTCCTCCTGCTGACCGCGGTTTTCGCTTTCACCGGAAGGCTCACCGGATTCGACCCGGATATGCACGGAATCAATTATATGACTCCGCAGCAGCGCAGCGACCTTGCCGCCCTTTCGGAACTCGGCTCCAGACACGACGGGACTGAAACTGTCTATGCCGTGACCGCCGCGCCTACTCTTGACAGTGCGCTTCTGAAAAACGAGCGCCTGCTTGAAGCTCTCCGCAGAGGCAATGTCAGTACGATAAGTTCCGTAATCCCGTCCCGGGCAGCACAGGAGCAGCGGCTTGCGCTCTGGAGGGCCTTTTGGAACAGGCATCAGGACCTTCCTGAAGAGATCGAGTCCGCGGCTCTTGCGGAAGGATTCTCCGCCGTTGCGTTCTTCCCGTTTTTTGAATCTGTCTCCGCAGACTGGCAGGTGCAGCCGGCGGAGTGGTTCTCGCCCCTCACCGAGACCCTCGGGCGTTCATTTGTCCTGAAACCGGAGCCCGCCCGTCGGGCGACCGCTGCCACTCTAGTCAATTACATCCACGTCCCGGCTGCAGATCGTGCCGAAATGGAAAACGACTGGAACACAAGACTTTCCGACAAGGATACATTCTTTTTCAGTTCCGCCGACCTCGGCACCCAGCTCGTGTCGATGCTCTCGGAAGAGTTCGACTACATCGGGCTTGTCTGCGGACTCATCGTCTTCATATTCCTTTGGATTTCTTTCGGACGCATAGAACTCGCAATTCTCGCGTTTCTTCCGCTCGCCGTCAGCTGGGTGTGGATTCTGGGTCTGATGGGCATATTCTCGATAAAGTTCAACATCGTGAACATAATCCTCGCGACCTTCATTTTCGGGCAGGGCGACGATTACACGATATTCATCACCGAGGGTCTTATGTCCGAATATGCCACACGGCGGAAAATCCTCGACTCCTACCGCAGCAGCGTCGCCTTCTCTGCAATGATAATGTTCATCGGCATCGGAACGCTCATCATCGCCCGGCATCCGGCAATGCGCTCGCTTGCGGAGGTCACTATCATCGGAATGCTCTCCGTCGTTCTTCTCGCCTACATCATTCCACCCTTCATTTTCCGGGCCCTGACAGACCGGAACGGACGCACCCGCAAATGTTCTGCGCACGAATCTCCGGCGCATGAATCTCCGGCTCACGAATCTCCGATCCGTGAATCTCCGTTGAGCCGATGCCCGGTGACCCTGCCAAGGCTCTGGAACTCTTTCCTCGCGATAGTTTTTTTCCTGCTGACAGTGCTGTTCCTCATTCCCGCCACGAAACTCCGGTTTCTGACCGGAAGTTCCGAAAAGAAGCGTTTGGGCTATCACCGCTTTCTCCAGAGACTCAGCCGCTTCATAATCAGCCATATACCGG
>CAVEHG010000027.1:9902-13288 GCA_963615405.1 bacterium
GGAAGAACAAATCCGGCGAGACATTCGACAGGCCGGCCGTCATTGTCTGCAACCACCAGTCGCACCTCGATGTGATGTTCCTGATGGCTCTGTCGCCCAAAATCGTGATCCTGACCAACGACTGGGTTTGGAACAACATCTTTTACAGGACGATAATCCGTGCCGCCGAGTTTTATCCGGTTTCCAGCGGTCTTGAATCCGCAGAGAAACGTCTGAAGGAGCTCGTTGCACGCGGCTATTCCGTCGTGGTTTTCCCGGAGGGCACGCGCAGTGCTGACTGCTCGATTGGACGTTTCCATCGCGGCGCGTTTGAACTTGCCGAAAAACTCGGTCTTGACATCCTTCCGGTCGTGATTCACGGCTTCGGACACGTCCTTCCAAAACGCGATTTTATGCTTCGGGAGGGAGAAATCTACGGCGAGGTGCTTCCGAGGGTCGCGCTTACCGATGCCGGTGCGGATTCCAAGTCCAGGGCGAAATGGTTCAGAACCTTCTATCTTTCTGAATATGAGCGCGTACGGCGCGAAAGGGAGACTCCGGAATATTTTGCTCCTTACATTAATCTGCAATACGCCTACAAAGGAAAATCTGTCGAACAGGAGTGCCGCCGGCAGCTGCGTAATCTTTTGTGGATCCGTGAAATTCCGGAGGATGCAAGGGATTATGTCATTGAAAATTGCGGCATCGGAGCCGGGGCGCTTGCGCTGGCTTTGAGCCGTCCGTGGATCCAGGTCTATGCCACAGGTCCGGATGCGGAAAAACTTGCGGTTGCGGTGAATTGTGCCGCGGTTCCGGGGAATCTGCATTATGTGGATGCCGAGGGGCGTGAACTCGCTCCAGGCTGTCTTGAAACCGGTTCGGCTGCGTCCGGCAGCGTTTCAGAAATTGTGGAGGCGGAGATATGAGGAAGGCGGAGATGATGACAGACAGGACTATGTCGGGGGAGACGGCGACGGGGAGGACTGCGGTCATAATAGGTGGCGGTATGGGCGGTCTGATAACGGGGGCTATGCTCTCGCGCTCGGGTTGGAGTGTGACGGTCCTTGAACAGAACCGGAATGTGGGCGGCGGTCTCCAGACTTTTTGGCGCGGCGGTGCGAAATTCTGTCCGGGAATGCACCTTGTTGGCGGTTCTGACGGGGGCGCTGCGGTTGCTCTGCTGCGCAGTCTCGGGGTGGATGTGCGTCTTGAAGACTGCGATATGACAATTTCGGCTCAGTTTCAGTCTGAACCTGCGCCGGAGACCGGCGATTCCGTTGTCAGGCATCAATCCGGTTCGGAAGGAAATCCGGACTGCGGAGCCTCGGAATACCATATTCCCCGGGGAGTTGACGGATTTGTGAAATTTTTCTCCGCCCGTTTCCCTGACAGCGCGGAGGAACTGAAGGCTTATGTCGCCAGGATGCAGGAAATCTTCGACGGCTTTCCTTTGCTCAGGGCCGGCGGGGGAGTCGGCATCCGGCCTGCTTTTGAAGGCAATTTGAGCCAATCCTCCCCAGAGGGCGATTGTAGCCCGTCCTCCCTGGAATATGATTTGAGCCCCTCTTCCCTGAAGGGCGATGCGCTGATGCCTGCGGATGAATTCGTCGCCAAATACATTTCCAACCCACGGTTGAGGGCGCTGCTCGGGTGGCTTAACCCTCTTTCCGGCGTGATTCCCGGTGTGACTCCTGCGTATGTCCACTCGATAATCAACATCCTGTACATCAGCGGCTCAGGCAGATTAGCAGACGGTGCGAAAACCATTGTCGAACAGCTTGTTGGCATCATAGAAAATGCGGGCGGAGCTGTCCGGACCGGCTGCGCCGCGGTTGAGGTGACGGTCGGGCGTGGCGGCGTGGATCAAATCACTGTCGGGCGTGGCGGATGGGGCGAATCAGCTGTCGGGCGTGGCGGCGTGGATCAAATCACTGTCGGACGTGACGCTCGGGGCGACGTCGCTGCCGGTCAGGACGGCGTGGCCCCTTCGCGGAAAATGGTCACCGGAGTGCGCGGCTCCGACGGGAATACATACGAGGCGGACATATACGTCGGAGCAATACATCCTTCCGCTCTTGCCTCTCTCTGCCCCGAGGATGCTTTCCCGAAGGTGTTCCGCCGCCGGGTTGCCGCCCAAAAGCCCGGAATTTCGATGTTCAGTCTCTACATCAAGCTGAAACAGCAAGACCCCGTGGATTCAGCCTTCCCGTGGTCATCCTGCTCCGCCCGCTTCATTCTGGACGGGGATTCCCTCTCAGCGTGGCGGCCGTGGGGTGAAATCCTCTGTTTCCGGGAGGGCGACGCTCTCACGCTTATGTCTCCGATGTCCTGCTCCGAGGTCGCCGGGTGGAAGGACTCCGCTTCCGGCAGACGCCCCGAAGAATACGCGCGGTGGGTTTCCGAACGTACGGAACGGCTGCTTGAGCGTGTTGAAAGATTTGACCCCGGATTCCGCGGCCGCATAGAGTCCTGCTGCGCATCGTCGCCGCTCACTCTCGGACACTATCTCGGCGACCCGGACGGTGCGGCATACGGCTTCCGCATAGACTCGTCAGCTCCGTCATATTCCCGCTTCGGTCCGCGGACACATATCTGCAATCTCTACCTCACCGGCCAGAATGTCAGTCTCCACGGACTCTGCGGGGTCTCGATGGCGGCGATGATGACGGTCGGAGCCATACGGGGCAACCCTGATGATGCGGGGCCCATGCGGGGCAACCCTGATGATGCGGGGCCCATGCGGGGCAACCCTGAAACAATAGGGTAACCGCTTGATTTCCATTTGATCAGTAAACCAAAATGACTATAAGGATTACAGCTATATGCAAGACTACAGAAAAATAACCGATGACATCGAATTCCGCAGCGCGGACGAAATCCTGAATTTTCAGAATCAGCTCCTGCGCGATGCGGTCCAATATCTTTCGGAGCATTCTCCGTACTATCAGCGGATGTTCCGGGAAAACGGAATCAACCCCGTGGATATACGGACGATTGACGACCTTGTGCGTGTTCCGTTCACGGAAAAGCGTGATCTACAAATATATAACGAAGATTTCCTCTGCTGTCCGAAGGAGAAGATCATCGATTACATCACTACATCGGGGACACTCGGCGAACCGGTTACTTTCGGATGTTCGGAGCACGACCTCCAGCGGCTGGCGTATAACGAAAAAAAATCGTTCGCGTGTGCCGGTCTCGGTCCGGGGAATATCCTCCAGCTGATGACTACGATTGACAAACGCTTTATGGCCGGCCTTGCCTACTTTCTGGGAATCAGGGAGTTGGGCGCAAGCATCATCCGCGTCGGGAATGGAATCCCGGAGCTTCAGTGGGACACGATACGCCGTCTGAAACCTGACACGATTATGTGCGTCCCTTCATTCATCCTGCGGCTGCTCCAATAC
>CAVEHG010000028.1:0-10232 GCA_963615405.1 bacterium
GAAAAATTATAGTCGGCATAACTCAGGGCGATGGCAACGGAATCGGATATGAAGTCATAATCAAAGCTCTCGCAGACGAGAGGATTCTGGAATTCTGCACCCCGGTGATATACGGATCATCGAAGATTTTCGGATTTTACAGAAAACTGATCCACAATCTCGACAAACCGGCGAGCACCAACATCATAACCTCGGCGAAAGAGATTCATCCAAAGAGGGTGAACATCGTGAACTGCCTCCCGGACAATGTCTATGTGGAGCCGGGCCAATCGACTCCGGAATCCGCAAAATCGGCGATGGTCGCGCTTGAGAAGGCTGTGGCGGACATCAAGAACGGGGATATCGACGTACTCGTGACCGCGCCATTCAACAAAAGGGCGATGGCGAACGAGGGCTTCGGGTTCACCGGACACACGGAATACCTCGAAAAGGAATTCGGGGTCGATGAAGTGTGTATGCTTATGGTGAGCGACAACCTCAAGGTGGGCGTGGTGACGGGACACATTCCGCTTCGGGAAGTTCCGTCGGCGATCACCCGCGAAAAGATTGTCAGCAAGCTCAGACTGATGAAACAGTCGCTCGAAAGGGATTTCGGCATCAATTCCCCGAAGATTGCGGTGCTCGGTCTGAACCCTCACTGCGGAGACGGCGGACTGCTTGGAGAAGAGGAGAAGAACATAATCCTCCCTGCCGTTCAGGAGGCTGTTTCCCAAGGGATTCTGGCGTTCGGACCTTATTCGCCGGACGGATTCTTCGGACTTGGAAATTACGCGAAGTTCGACGCGGTTCTCGCGATGTACCACGACCAGGGTCTGATTCCGTTCAAGGCTCTTGCTTTTGCCGAAGGAGTGAACTACACGGCCGGGCTTCCGATTGTCAGAACCTCTCCGGATCACGGCACTGCCTATGAGATGGCCGGGCGCGACGAGGCTGACCCGCGTTCCATGATGGCTTCCATCTTTGCGGCGATTGACATTTTCAACAGACGGCAGGCCTATGACAAGCTGGTGGCAGGGAAACTGAACGTAAAGATGCCGGACAACGAGATCAGACCCCGCGGAGGCCGTGTGATTGAATAGCTCAGGGGCCGCGCCTGCGGAACTTAAACTGAATAATCGGCGGACTGGGATTATGGACGGGAAAATATCTGACATCAGGACGGTCAAGGGGAATGAAGCGGTGGAGAGGCCTCCGATATATTTATATACGGACGGGGCTTCAAGCGGAAATCCTGGTCCCGGGGGATACGGGATAGTGCTGCGCTGCGGAAACTATTCCCGCGAGATGAGCGGCGGATTCTCCCTCACGACCAATAACCGGATGGAGCTGCTTGCCGTAATCACAGGGCTCGAGACAATACGTTGGAGGCCGGCCACCGTGCACGTGGTCAGTGATTCGTCGTATGTCGTTCGGGCAATCAACGACGGCTGGCTTGCCAAATGGAAATCAAAGGGTTATGCAAAGGTTAAAAACCCCGACCTGTGGATGAGGCTCGAACCTCTTCTGGCGGTGCACAATGTGACCTTCCATTGGATCAAGGGACACGCCGGACATCCGGAAAACGAACGCTGCGATGCACTCGCCGTGGCCGCCGGAGCAGGTGCAGTGGCCGCCGGGAAAATTCTCCCTGAGGATTCAGGTTATCTGCAGACGCGGTGATGCCGGTACCGTTGTACTGAATCCCGGCATTGTTGTGCTGAAACAGAGAACTCAAGTTCCTAAAGATGGTCAACGAACTGATTGGAAAATACATCTGGCTGCTGCAGACGGTTATGGACGCGGGAGACTCCGGAGTGACGCTCGGGGAAGTTACGCAGCGGTACCTGAGACGTTTCGGGGAGACTTTGACAAGACGCACATTCGCGAACTACAGGAACGGCGTCGAGGAAGTCTTCGGAGTGGGGGTCGTCTGCGACCGGAGCACCAACCGCTACAGGATTGACCGGGACAGCCGCATGAGCGGAAGCGGAGCCTCGGAGTGGCTCATTGACAGTTTTACGGTCAATTCCCTTCTGGAAAGGGGGAAAGAGTCGCTCAGCGGGCGCATCGAAGTGGAGCCGGTTCCGTCAGGTCACCGGTTTCTCACCCGGATTATGGAGGCGATGCTTGAAGGGCGCAGTCTCTCGGCCGAATACCGCAAATACAGCAGCGCGGCCCCGGAACGGCTCACCGTGCTCCCCTACGCTCTCAAGGAAGACAAACGGCGCTGGTACCTCTACGGGCACTGCATTGAGCGCGGGGCGTTGAGATGCTACGCACTCGACAGGCTTTTATCCATTGAAATCCTGCCTGAAAGTTTCAGATATCCAGAAAATTTCAATCTCTCGGAACTCCTTGCGACATCGTTCGGGACATACATTCCCCGGGAAGGGGAAAAAGGATGCACAGTCAAGTTCAGGGCCCGCGGGGTGCAGGCTAAATATATCTCCGACCTTCCTGTCCACCACAGTCAAAAGCTGCTGAAAGTCGATGGGGATTGGACATATTTTTCTATTTTTGTATCTCCGGACAGCGACGATCTCTACTTCGAATTTCGGAAATATGGCTCAGCGATTGAGGTTCTGAGCCCGGAAAAGGTCCGTCGGCGACTTCGCGACGAGGCCCTCGCCGTTCTGAAAATTTATGGCGGCACAGACTCACCCGGAACACAAGGACATAGAGACATAGAGATATAGAGATATAGAGATATAGAGATATAGACACATAGAGATATAGAGATATAGACACACAAGGACATAGAGATATCTGAAACATAGACATACATATCACGGAAGATAGATAAATTTAATACATAAACATCTGACACACAAATAAATATAAATGAAAAAGAAGGGAATTGTCCGGACATTGGCTCTTGTGGGAACCGGAGCCGCAGCCTGCATAGTTATGGGAATGTTTTTAAAAGAGAAGGAATCAGGAGAAAAGGGATTCATCGGAAAATCGGAAATCAGGATTGAGGACGGGAAGATGAGCCCGGAAGTGCTGCTCGCGCTCGGAAGGCTCTCGGATCCGCAGGTGTCGCCGGACGGAACCCGGCTGCTCTACGGGGTGTCCTACAATTCCATCGAAGAGAACCGATCCTGCAGAAACCTGTATATCAGCAATCTGGACGGTACTGACGCACATCTGGCTACCCGTTCCGGAAAGAGCCTGAACAATGCGCGATGGAGCGCTGACGGGAAAAAAGTCGCCTATCTGAAGGATGGGCAGATGTGGATTGCCAAAGTCAGGAAAGACGGAACGCTCGGAAAGGGACGGAAAGTCAGCGATATGAAAAACGGGATCGGAGAGTTCAAGCTTTCTCCGGACCAGACACAGGTGATATTCATCTCAAATGTGCCGGGACGCGCAAAGACCCCGGGACAGATATACCCGGATCTTCCGGAAGCCGAGGCCTATGAAACGGAAACGATGATGTACCGCCACTGGGACCACTGGACAGAAGAAATTCCGCACAGTTTTGTCGGCACCTTCGACTGGGAAAAGGGACTCGGGAACTTTTTTGACCTGCTCGGGAACGAGGGCGCGGAAGACGGAGGAATATCCCCTTACGAACTCCCGACAGAACCCTTCAGCGGGCTGGAGGAACTTTGCTGGAGTCCAGACGGGACGAGAATCGCCTACTCCTGCCGCAAGAAAGACGGACGGGACTACGCATTCTCGACGGACACGGAAATATACATTTACAATGTACAGAGCGGGGAATGTGTGCGGATTCCGATGGGAGGAGGCTACGACACGTCTCCAGTCTGGAGCCATGACGGTAAAAGGCTCTGCTGGATTTCAATGGAAAGGGACGGCTATGAGGCTGACAAACAAAGACTTATGGTCGCAGAAATTGAAGGGATGACAGTTGGGGGCATACGCGAGCTGAGCGCAGGATTCAAATACAATGTCGCATCTCCCGTGTGGGACGAAGACTCTGAACACATCTGGTTCAACGCGCTCGCGGAGGGACTTCAGGCAATCTATGTCACTGATCTTGAAGGCAATGTGACGCGCAAGACCGGAAAAAACCTGTGGTACGATTTCACGACTCCGTTCTTCATCGACAGGACGGACGGGAGGGAGATTCTCTACACGACCTGGCAGAGTATGGACTTCCCCACCGAAATCGTGGCGTTCGACACCTCTTCGCAGGCCGGAACCGCAGTCACGGACGAGAACGGGCACATCCTTTCGCAGTTGAAGGGACACAGAACAGAGGCGAGGACGGTGAAGACCGTGGACGGGAAAGATATGCTGACCTGGGTTCTCTTCCCGCCGGACTTTGATCCGTCGAAGAAATGGCCGGCAATCGAAATCTGTCTCGGAGGGCCGCAGGGAACCCTGAGCCAGGGCTGGTCCTACAGATGGAACTACCGCCTGATGTGCTCTCAGGGCTATGTCGTGGTGCTGCCGAACCGCCGGGGGACGACCGCTTTCGGTCAGGAATGGTGCGAACAGATTTCGGGAGACTACTGCGGACTGAACATTCAGGACTACCTCAGCGCTGCACGGGAGATCAAGGCGGAGCCTTACATCGGCAAGATGGCGGCCTGCGGGGCAAGCTACGGAGGCTACTCGGTCTATTACCTCTGCGGAGTGCACGGCAATGTCTATGACGCGTTCATCGCCCACGCCGGCATCTTCAATCAGGAACATATGTATATGACCACCGAGGAGATGTGGTTCCCGACCTGGGACAACGGAGGCGCGCCGTGGGACAGCAACCCAACCGCCCTGCGCCACTACGCAAACTCCCCGCACAAACTCATAAAGAACTGGCACACACCGCTTCTGGTCATCCACGGAGGCAGCGATTTCCGCGTGCCGTATGATCAGGGAATGGCGGCCTACAACTGTGCGCAAATGATGGGGGTTCCTTCTGAACTCATAGTGTTCCCGAATGAGAACCACTGGATTCTGAAGCCTCAGAACGCGATTTTCTGGCACAGAAGCTATTTCAAATGGCTGGACAGGTGGCTGAAGCAGAACAGATTATGGGAAAATTGAAAGATAACGAGTTCGACGTGATAATCATCGGCGGCGGCGCGACCGGGGCCGGAACTGCGCGTGACTGTGCGCTGCGCGGACTGCGGGTGCTGCTCGTCGAAAGAAACGACATCGCGACAGGAGCGACCGGGCGCAACCACGGACTTCTGCACAGCGGCGCGCGCTACGCGGTGACTGACACGGAGTCGGCGGCAGAATGCATACGCGAGAATATGATTCTCAAGCGTATAGCCAGGGGCTGCGTGGAAAAGACAGACGGGCTGTTCATAACCCTTCCGGAGGACGACCTCGGCTACCAGACGAAATTCGTGGAGTCCTGCCGCAAGGCCGGGATAAATGCCAAAGTGATAGACCCGGAAGAGGCAATCGCGCTGGAGCCTGCGGTAAATCCCGCTCTCATCGGAGCAGTGAGGGTGCCGGACGGGGCTGTGGATCCGTTCAAACTTACAGCCGCCAATATGACCGATGCCAGGATTCACGGGGCCAAGGTGCTGACCTACAGCGAAGTCCTCGAAATCGTAAAAGACGGAAACACTGTCAGGGGCGTAAAGATCAAAAACAAGCGCACCGGAGAAGTCGACACCTTCTACGCTCCGGTCACGGTCAACGCGGGAGGCATCTGGGGGCAGGGAATAGCGCAGATGGCCGGAGCGACTGTCAAAATGTTCCCGGCAAAGGGTTCGCTGCTCATTTTCGGGCACAGGGTGAACAATGTCGTCATAAACCGCTGCCGCAAACCGGCCAACGCCGACATTCTCGTGCCGGGAGAAACGATCTCGCTGATAGGAACGACTTCGGACAGGATTCCGATTGAGGAGGTTGACAAAATAAGGGTCACACCGGAAGAAGTGAGCATCCTGCTCGAAGAGGGCCAGAAACTCGCTCCGGCTCTCGCATACACCAGAATCATACGCGCCTACTGCGGAGTCCGGCCTCTCGTTGCGGCTGACGACGACCCGTCTGGACGCAACATCAGCCGCGGGATCGTGCTGCTCGACCACGAGACACGGGACGGAATCGGTGGATTCATCACCATTACCGGAGGTAAACTGATGACTTACAGACTGATGGCAGAATGGGCGACCGATCTGGTGTGCAAGAAACTCGGTGTCCGCAAGGGCTGCTTGACCGCAATGCGGGCGCTCCCGGGATCAGCCCCGGCAGAAAAGCCCGAGTCTCCGCGCTCCGACAAGGACGCGAGCCTCATCTGTGAATGTGAAAAAGTGACCCTGCGCAAGGCAGAAAACGCGATTGACAATCTGCAGGTTACGAATATGATTGATCTGCGCCGCCGCACGAGGCTCGGAATGGGAACTTGCCAGGGAGAGCTTTGCGCCTGCCGCGGAGCGGAACTGATTGCTCGCAAGAAAGAGAACCCGTCGCGGGCGAAAGAAGATCTGAAAGCCTTTATGAATGAGCGGTGGAAAGGTATCTACCCGGTCTGCTGGGGAGATTCGCTGCGGGAAAATGAATATACCCAATGGATTTACAGCCATGAGATTTGACAGTATAATAATCGGAGGCGGACTTACCGGACTGCTGTGCGGGATACGGCTGCAGCAGAAAGGGCAGAAATGCGCCGTCATATCCGCAGGACAGTCGGCTATGCACTTCTGGTCCGGAGCGTTTGACCTTCTGAACAGGCTGCCTGACGGAACAGAGGTCGAATACCCGCTTGAAAACCTCCAAAAACTGCCGCACACACACCCCTATTCCATTATCGGGGCCGACAGGATTCTCGGACATCTTCGCGGAGCGATGGAAATGTTCGGAAGTTTCGGATTCCGTACACATATCCCCGAGAATCTCGGCAACATATACAGGCTCAGTTCAATGGGTTCCCTCAAACGCTGTTTTATGACAATGGAGAGCCTTCTGACGACGGAATCTCCGGATCAGCCGATCTGCCGCCGCGCTCTCGTGGCCTGTCCCGACGGATTTCTCGACTTCAACACGGAGTTCGTGGCGAAGGGAATCGAAGACTCCGGAAGCCCGTGCAGGACGGTGACTATCAGGCTCGAAGCTCTGAAGAACCTCAGGAAAAGCCCCACTGAAATGAGGGCGACAAACATCTCGAAGGTGCTCGACCGTCCGACCTACAAGGAATACATATCCCAGATTCGGGAGAAATATGACGGAGAGGACCTGATTGTCATTCCGGCGATATTCAGCCTCGCAGACTCCAGGGACGCGGCTCAGATCGGCAAAGTGATGAACACGAAAGTGCGTTTCGTCGCCACGATGCCGCCGTCAGTTCCGGGAATTGAGATTCAGAGAGGACTCACAGAACTTTTCCGTCAGACGGGAGGCACGCTGTTTAAGGGCGACACGGTAATTTCCGGACGGTACGAAGGGGACAGGCTCGCGGCGGTGCGCACGGCGAACATCAGCGATATGGAGTTCACCGCAAACAGCTTTGTGCTCGCGGGAGGAAGTTTCTTCAGCAAGGGTCTGAAGGCCGACAGGGAAGGATCGGCATACGAGCCGGCTCTCGGCATCGATCTGGACTCTCCGCAGCAGAGGAAAGACTGGTTTGACGCGGACAATTTCTTCGGAAGACAGAATTACACAGGCATCGGAGCGAAACTGACTCCGGGAGCCGGACTGAGGGCAAGCCGGAACGGGCAGGTCATCGGCAATCTCTTTGTCGCCGGAAGCATACTCGGCGGCTGCAATCCGCTTTACGAAGGTTGCGGAGGCGGAGTTTCCATCTGCTCAGCCCTTGAGGCGGCAGACAGCATAGCCGCCGGCCGTTGAGACAGTAAACAGTAAAACGGCGATTCCACGGAGAAGTCAGAAAACTCAAGTTTCGAAAGTGCGAAACTTAAGTCAGGAAACAGGATATATGAAAATCAACAACATAGACGCCAACAATTTTGAGCAGTGCCTCAAATGTACCATCTGCACGGTCTATTGCCCGGTAGTGCCGGCGAATCCTGCCTATCCAGGACCGAAACAGGCGGGGCCTGACGGCGAAAGGCTGAGACTCAAGAACAAATCGTATTACGACAGCACGCTCAAATACTGCCTGAACTGTAAACGCTGCGAGGTCGCCTGCCCTTCCGGGGTGAGGGTGGCGGACATAATTCAGTGCGCGAGGATAAACTATGGGCACAGCATCCCCGGGCCTCGCGAAATAGCGCTCGCGAGCACCGACCTTATGGGCAAGGTGGCCGGGAGTATGTCGGGGCTTGTCAATCCGCTGCTCCAGTCCGCGCCCGTCAAGGAAATCCTCCACGCCGTTGTCGGAGTGGACAAGCACAGAACCTTACCGCAATATGCATCTGAGACATTCGAAAAATGGTTCAGAAAAAACGCCGCGGAGTCTCAGGAGGCCTATCCCGAAAAGGTGAACTATTTTCACGGCTGCTATGTAAACTACAATTTCCCGCAGCTGGGCAAGGATTTCGTCAAGGTGATGAACGCACTGGGAATCGGGGTGAGGCTGCTGGATGACGAACGTTGCTGCTCCATAGCGATGATTTCCAACGGAATGATCAATTCCGCGACGAAAAATGCGAAACACAATCTGAAGATTATGGAAGCGGCTCTGGAAGCGACAGGTGAGCCTGTCGTCGGAGCCTCGTCCACCTGTATGCTGACCCTGCGGGACGAATACCCCAACCTTCTCGGGCTTGACAACTCCAGGGTGCGTGACAGTATCTTCCTCGCCACGAAGTTCATCTGCAAGAAACTGGAGGAAGGCAGACAGCTGAAGTTCCGCAAGGACTACCGGGCAAAAATCGCCTACCACACGCCCTGCCACCTTGAGAGGCTTGGCTGGGAGTATTTCTCCATCGAGTTGCTGAAACTGATTCCGGGTGTGGAACTCACGGTGCTGGGAAGCAACTGCTGCGGCATTGCCGGCACCTACGGATTCAAGAAAGAGAACTACGAGGTCTCCCAGGCCATCGGCAAACCCCTGTTCGACAGCATCGCCGCCGCAGAACCCGATTTCGTCGCCTGCGACTGCGAGACCTGCAAATGGCAGATCGAGATGTCAACCGGAGTGAAGGTCAAGCATCCGGTCAGCATACTTGCCGAAGCACTGTTGTAAGGATTTTTTGTAAATTTGCGCCTATGGCAGGTAAAACGATTGACATAGAAGAAATTTTCCGCAAGAAATTCAACGGAAAGGTGCCCCGGCTGATTGTGAAACTTACGAAACGGCTGCTGCATCAGGATTTCATCAACGGATACCTGAGTCAGGGCTATGAGGGCGTGGAATTCTGTGAAAACGCAGTGAAATATCTCAACGTCAGGATTGAAACCGAAGGACTCGAAAATCTGCCGGATTCCCCGGATGCGAGGCTGACATTTGTCTCGAACCACCCTCTCGGAGGAGTGGACGGAATCGCTCTCGCGGGAATCATCGGACGCAGATACGGCGGGCGCATCAAGCTGATGGTGAACGACTTTCTGATGCATCTCGGCGGGCTGGCCCCTCTCTGCATCCCGGTGAACGCGAAAATAAAGCGAAAGGGAGCCGGAATCGGCACCCAGAACCGCGATCTGCCAAGGCTGACGGACGAGATTTTCAGGTCGGACAATCAGATTCTGATGTTCCCCGCAGGACTTTGTTCACGGAAAATCGACGGGAAAATTCAGGATCTGGTCTGGTCGAAGGCCTTTGTCACAAAGAGCGTGGAGAACCACAGGGACATAGTTCCTGTGCATTTCATCGGGGTAAATTCAGAACGGTTCTACAAGGTGGCCAACCTCTCGTCGTTCTTCCGGCTGAAATTCAACATAGCGATGGCTTTTCTCCCGGACGAACTCTACCGCGCCCGGGGCAAGACTTTCCGCGTGGTATTCGGGAAGCCTATCCCCTGGCAGTCTTTTGACAGAAGCCGCAATCCTAAAGAATGGGCGCAGATTGTCAGGGCGGCGGTCTATGACCTGAAGCCGAAGGAAAATGATTTCCGTAAATGAAAACGATATGGAAAAGATGAAAGACATAATCGCTCCTGTGGATGTGAATCTGCTGAAGGCGGAACTGACTCCGAAGAAAAAACTTCGCAACACGAACAAAGCCGGAAACGAACTCTACGTCGTCACGGACAAGGATTCTCCGAACGTTATGAGGGAGATCGGCCGTCTCCGCGAAGAGACCTTCAGGGCAGCCGGGGGCGGAACGGGGCTCGAAATGGACATTGACAGCTTCGACACGATGGATCCGCCGTGCAGTCAGCTGATTGTGTGGGATCCCGACAACGAGGCAATCATCGGGGGCTACC
>CAVEHG010000028.1:10242-13251 GCA_963615405.1 bacterium
TTCTCGGAAAAGTTCATCAGTGAATATCTCCCGTTCACCATTGAACTCGGACGTTCGTTCATAGCGCGTGACTATCAGAGGATTCAGGCCGGAACAAAGGCTCTTTTCGCCCTCGACAATCTTTGGGACGGGCTCGGAGCGCTGATGATGCTTCGCCCGGGGATGAAATGGTATTTCGGGAAAATGACTATGTATCCGTCTTTCAACCGCTACGGACGCGACCTGATACTCCATTTCCTGCACAAGCATTTTCCGGATGAGGAGGGACTCGTGACGACGAAAAATCCTGTCGTCGTGGAGACTCCGGCGGAAAAGATGGATGCCGTGCTGACTGAGGACGATTTCAAGGCCGACTACCGTATCCTCAACCGGGAAGTACGCGCCCTCGGCGAGAACATCCCACCTCTTGTGAACACATATATGGGGATATCCCCGTCACTCAAAGTTTTCGGAACCGCGGTGAACGACGAATTCGGGGATGTCGAAGAAACCGGAATCCTTGTGGATTTCAATGACATATACGACGACAAACGGGCGAGGCACATCGACTCGTTCATCAAGGAACAGATTCTGAGGATAAAAAGCCGGTGGCCGCAGACAATCGAACAGTTCGAGGGAGAGATCGCCCAGAAAATCAGCAGCCGGCGCAACGAGCGCTTCAGGAAAATCTTAAGCTGGAGGACGAAGAAACAGGACTGACCGGACCCCGTATCAAGCCCAAAAGATCCACAGGGGGGGGCAGATTCAGACTGGGCTACTTCCTGTCAAGTTTTGCCAGAAGGGACGTCGTCATCTCGGACTCCTGTTCGGCGGCAGACTGGGTGAGCCACTGGATGGCAAGTTCGCGGTTGCCCATCATATAGCATCCGAGACCTATGTTGTATTCGAGGCAGGCGCGGTAGAAGGAGTCCTTCGCGCCGTCGAGAATCGAAATCCAAGCCTTCACAGCCTCGTCCCATTTGAAATCGAGAGCCTTCACAAGGGCGGAGCTCCACTCTTCGTTGTCACGGTACCAGATGCCGTACTCCTCTTCACGCCAGGTCGGAACGAACGACGAGGAAATCCTGTCGCCTATGTTCTTCCCGGAAACGGACGCGTCCGAACCGGCATCGGCGGCTATCTTGAATGACTTGACGGCAGCATTCTCCCCGCCGAGGGAATCATAGCACCAGAGAGGAAGGTTTATGCCTCCGGGACGGTAGCCTTCCGCGAATTCCGAAGGATGACCGAAAAGGAAAACCACATCCGCATCGGTCATAAGAACCAGATTCACAAGGGAATCAGGAGTCGCCATCTTTGAGAAATCCTCAGTATATTGAATTGTGAAGAGCTGAGTTGAATCGCTTTCCGGATAGACAGAATCAAGCTTGTCCGCAAGAGCCTCCGCAACGGAACCTGTCAGCTGCATCTCCTCCTGAGAGACGCCATAGGGATAGACCAGAGCGACTGTCTTGCCTGTCAGGTTGAGCCCGGAGGGAGAAGGATACCTCATTTCCAGGGACATATTGTAAACCTGCGGAGAGCAGGAAACCGATGCCGCCATAACAACTGCGGCAAGCATCCCCAGGCAAAACCCGGAAACTGTTCTGAAATGATTTTTCACTTTTCTCATAACAGGTTCTATTCAAGAGTCCGGACAAAATCCGCAGTCAGGTCGTAGTCGTCCGCAGCGGTAATCCGCACCTCGATGAAATGTCCGACAAGCGTCTGCGGATCAATGCCTCCGAACAAATCCGGGCTGTGTTTTACAAGAATCTCGCCATCCACCTCCGGAGACTCGAACTCACTGCGGCACACGAGCATTTCCTGCTCCGGGAACCAGGAATCGACGAGCACACGCACTGCAGAACCGACGCGGGAAAGGTTGTATTCAAGGGATATTTCCCTCTGAACCTCCATCAATGTATTCAAACGTCTCTGTTTTGTCGATTGACGTACAGTATCCTTAAAATGCGACGCCCCATAAGTCCCCTCTTCTTCGGAATAGGTGAATGCGCCAAGCCTCTCGAATTTGGCACCGGCGGCAAAGTCAAGCAGTTCGCGGAATTCGCGGGGGCCCTCCCCCGGATGACCGACAATCATAGTCGTCCGCAGTACCACTCCGGGAACTTTAGAACGCATTTTTTCGATGAGCTCCCGCGTCCAGCGTCCGCTGACGTGACGGTGCATATTGTCAAGCACCTTGTCAGAGATGTGCTGCAGGGGGATATCCATATATCGGCAGACCTTCGGATTGGTCGCCATTATGTCAAGTACATCTTCAGGAAAATCCGCCGGATAGGAATAGTGAATGCGGAGCCATTCTATACCATCAACCGCTGAAAGTTTTTCAAGCAGTTCCCCGAGAGCGCGCCGGTGATAGAGATCAAGCCCGTAGTAGGTCGTATCCTGAGCGATAATCACAAGCTCCCTCACCCCCGTCCCGGCAAGATTCTCCGCCTCCGCGACCAGCTGTTCCATCGGAACCGAGCGGTGCGCCCCCCGGATGTACGGGATGGCGCAGTAGGAGCAGCGGCGGTCGCAGCCTTCGCTGATTTTGAGAAAGGCATAACTTCCGCTTCCCTCCGTGGACAGACGGCTTTGACCAAGACGCGGATCGGGAGTGACACCGAGAGCCTTCACGACCCCGTCGTTGTCTCTCGCCCCGAGCCACTGGTCCACCTCCGGAATCAGCCCGGGCAGTTCGGCGGCATACCGCTGCGAAAGGCAGCCGAAGACGACTATCTTCCCGACTTTCCCGGCCTTCTTCCTCTCGGCAATCTCGAGTATCGTGTTTACAGACTCTTCCTTGGCATCTCCGATAAAACCGCAGGTGTTCACAAGGACAACATCGGCGTAAGCGTCCCCGCAGCCGTCCTCGCCGCAGATGTCATAGGCATCCCGCAGCTGGGCCAGCACGTGTTCGCTGTCAACCCTGTTCTTGGAACAGCCGCGGACTATGGACTGAAGCCGCGGTTTCACACCGTTCTGCATATCAGAGGATTATTTCCCGTCTGCGCCCTCTTCCGC
>CAVEHG010000029.1:0-7140 GCA_963615405.1 bacterium
TCCTACATCAACCTCACACCGGAGGTAGAAGAGGAGTTTATAACCTATCTTCTGCGGAATTTCGACTCCGACGGCGACGGACAGCCTGAGCCTGACCAGATGAGTGCTCTGACGTCCCTCGACATCTCCTTTATGGATATCTACAGCCTTGACGGAGTGCTCGACCAGATGCCTGCGCTCACAACCCTCAACTGCTCCAACAATGAGCTCACAAGCATCGACCTGTCAAAGAATGAGAAACTGACCGATGTAAACCTTACCGGCAACGACAACTTGACAAAAGTGGTATGCAAATCATTGGACTGGGCTATGAGCTGCTCCTGCCTGTTATCCGACGACAGCGCCTTATATTATCTCTCTGACGGTACTCAGATAACTTTGGACACATCACTTAGCGTCGAAATAGCCGGATATACTTGGAAACAGTTCAATGCTGGCGCAAGACTTGGAAATTTATATGGTTCCCTTTACACTTTTGAAGGCGCGAAGACCGCCTGCCCGAGCGGATGGAAAGTCCCGACCCATGAAGAACTAGGTACGATAGATGACGCCAGAGGAAGTATTTCTGATTGGACGACTTATCTCGGAATGAATGGCTACTGGTTCGCCGGAAACAAAGCTTACTCATCAACAGCCTCCAGCATATTCCTTCCTGTCTTATCTCCAGGCAGCTCCGAGGGCCGCTATTGGACATCCTCTAAAGACGGGGGCGGAAACATAGGCTGGATGAAACTCGATTCCGAGAGGGCAATATCAGGCTGGGGCGCAAATGCGTTAAGCGAGTGGTCAGTCCGCTGCGTCAAGGAAAACTAAACATTCCCACACACAAAGAAACAATAACACAAATAAATACAACTGATTATGAAAAAGATTCTTTCCTATCGGGCTGCGGTCACCTTCGGTCTGGTGACACTCGCGATTTCTTCGCTCATATTCGCCTGCACTTCCTGCACGACTCTTGAGCCCACCACTATCAACGAGGAGACCATCACCACAAAATCCATCATCTGCGGCCACGTGCGCTACATCGCCGTGGACAAGAACGGAAAATCCGACACCGATGTTCCGAACCCGGGCTTCGAGGTGAAAATTTTCTACGGGCTTCCTGACGGCGACGGCAATGTGGAGTATGCAGTGAAGACCGTCACAACCGTTCAGGACGGCTATTTCGAGACCACTCTCGGCTGCCCTGCCGGCAAGGCTTTGAAAGTCAAGTGCGTTGCTGAGGGTAAGGGCGACACCTACGGCGTCAACGAGGACAACAAGCTGACGGATACAGAGGCATATTTCTATACGGCCGTGGAGAAGAGCGTGGACTGCGGAATGGCGGCGTATTTCAAGCTTGATATGACTCCTACTGCCTACATTTCCGAGCCCGGCCTTAAACAGTAAAAACCGAAGAAAAAGCGGTCTGCTGCGTTACGCGGCTTGCCCAAATCCTCACAACCATAAGGTTGCTCCGGTATTGGGCCGCGCCGCAAGCCTTGCATCCCATCCTTTTCTTCAATTTTTACATCCAAGCATTTTATTTAATTTTATAAGACTATGAAAATCAGTAAGATAATCGTTTTGGCGGGAGCTCTTCTGCTTTCCTCTGCCCTCTTCGCTCAGGAGAGGGGGAAGGGCGCTTCGGAGAAGTTCAGCCCCAAGGGCGGAGAATGGTCCATCGGTGTGACCTTCAACCCTGCCACACTCGGATATAAGCTCTCTATGCAGCCGAAGGCCGGAGAATATGCCGGAGCGTTCATCAGCGACAACGCCACCGCCAGCAAGCAGATGTTCATCCTCTCGCAGGACCCTCTCGCTGCCTTCCGCCTGAGGTACTACATCAACGAGAACTGGGCCATCCGCGCCACAGTTGGTCTTAACGGAAGCCACATCGACTATAAGGAATATGTCCAGGACGACCTCGCGAAGTCCATCGACCCGAACTCCGAGAACAAGGTGGTGGACGACGCCATCTCCAACCTCAACAGCGGAAGCCTCGCTGTGGGTGCCCAGTACCTCGCTGGCAAGGGTCCTCTGAAGTTCCTCGCAGGCTTCAACCTTGTCTATGCCATCGCAGGCGGCGGCCTCAGTTTCGACTACGGCAACGCCATCACTTCCCTCAACCCGGTTCCATCCTCAATGCCGATGACTCAGCCTGCCGCTTCAGGCTCAGACCCGACCCTCAACGACTTCAAGTCCACTCTCGGGATTGCCTACGGCAGACCTCTGAAGCGCTACAATGTGGGAGTCACCCAGGGCCTTGGCATCAGCGCTGATATGGGCGTGGAGTGGTTCATTATGGGCAAGCTCTCCCTTACTGCCGCAATGACTTTCACTCCGGTGATGTTTATGTGGCAGCCTCAGACCTACGCCATTTTCGAGGGCTTCTCTTCCCTCACGAACAAGGTGGAGCAGTACAACGACCTCATCAGCCCTGGCAGCCACGCCCTGCTCTACGGAACGGAGAACATAGGCTTCAATGTGGCTTTGAACTATTATTTTTAGTGTCTTTCTGGTCTATATTCATTTTTTCATCGGTCTAGTACTCCAGTACACTCCCTCTTCAAAAACGAATCTATCCTCAGAAATCCTTCTAAAACCATACATTATATAAAGAAATATCAATATGCGTAAACCATCATTATTTTTAGTCAGCCTCCTCTTCGCAACGGCTCTGTTCCCGTCCTGCAAGAAAGAAAATGAACCGTCAAAGAAGACCATAGCAGTTGAGAGCATCACCCTTAAAAAGACTGAACTTGTTCTCGAAATAGGCGAAACCTACACTCTCAAGGCCACCCTCGCCCCAGAGAATGCGACTGATGCGACAATTCTCTGGGAGAGCGATGATGAGAAGATAGCCGCAGTTGACGAGAGCGGAGTCATAACTGCCCTTGCGAAGGGCGAGACTGTCATCACCGCCTCCTCTGCCTCCAACCCCGGGGTATCAGCATCCTGCGCAGTGAAGATTACGAAGACAGTGATCCCCGTACAATCCGTTGAGCTCAACAAGACATCTCTGAAGATGTTTGCAGGGAAAACCTATCAGCTCACGGCAACCGTAAAGCCTGAGGGGGCCACTTCCAAGACCCTCAATTGGGTTAGTGCCACTCCGGAGGTCGCCACCGTGGACGGAACTGGCCTTGTGACCGCGCTGAAGGACGGAACAGCGAAAATCACTGCGACTGTTTCTGATGCCGGGGACATTTCGGCGACTTGCGACGTGACATCATACGAGGTCTCGCTCACCAAAACCTCCGCTATCATCGCAGTTAAAGACACTTTGCTCCTTTCTCCGTATGTGAAATCCTCAACAATCGCCCGCAGCGACATCTCCTTCGTTCCGGAGTCTGACGCCGATGCGGCCATCGCCAAAGTCGCTCCCGTAAGCCTTCTTTCTCTCTCGACCGAGGGCGTTGTAGGAGTCAGCGCAGGAAATGCCAAGATGGTCGCGAAGTACACCGGGAAGGAGAGTATGGACACCGAACCACCTCTGTCGTTTGAAGTGGAAGTAGAGAACACTTTCCTGGCATACATCAGTGAAATATTCTCTATAGCAAATACTGGAACCGTGGTAACAGTGGATGAAATCCTTTCGGGCGCAGTCGCAAAGGGCGAAAAAGTGAAAATACTTCAATTCTCGGATGCCCTCGGGAACTTTATTGTAACTGTCAGCGGCATCGAGATGTTTAAAAAGCAGCTTGACCGTGTTGATGCAGGCGACCAAAATGTTAGCTTCCTGTTAGGGACTGCAATTGATAAAACGAGTATCAAGCGAGGCTCAATTATCATGTCCCGCGATACAAAAAGGATGATTTCTACAGACAAAATCACCGGTGTGCTGTATATCGACGGTTCTGTAAGAAAGACTCCGGTTCCAAAAGGCTACGAGCCAAATCTCGCCTATGGCGGCTCTGATATGCAGATTACATTGACAGACCTCGGAGTGGATGACAAGGGAGAGCCTTTGGAGATGCTCGCAGTGAACGAGGCTCATCCGGGAGTAAAGGCCGAGGTCAAGACATTCAGCGGTGTTAAACAGAGAATCAACTGCCGGATTGGCCAGGTTGTCGATGTCCGTGAAGGTGGTAGGACGCTCGGCAAGTTCCTCGTTACCGACTGTGAGGCCTCGGACATCACCTGGACAGAGCCACGGATTGACGGCCAATACGGAGGCGATTGATTACTTTGGCGGGGTAAATCCGAAGCGTAGCGGAGCTCTGCTGGGGAGCAACTCCGTAAGGAATAGTCTTTACGATACGATAAGCATGGCAGGGACGCGCTAGACTGCGTCCCTGCTTTTTTATATGCTTGGAGTATCCCATAATGCCAAGAAATGACCTATAGGTCGGAAATTCACGATATCATTGCAACTTTCCAATTCCAGAACGGCTTTTAGGAAAGGCTACAATTCCGCCTTGTCGGTGTAGAGGACTCCGTCGAGGTGGTCGCACTCGTGCTGGAAAATGACTGCCGAGTAGCCTCCGACGGTGTCGCGGACATAATCCCAGACCTTTTCCGTCTGAAGGGGCTCGGGGCAAATCTTCGCATAGCGCACGACGACGCTGTCCCACCTTTCCACCTTCCCGCGCAGTCCCGGGATGGACAGGCAGCCCTCGGGGCCGACTTGTTTCTTTCCGAAAGTCTTTTCAATCCGGATGTTGGGGTACACCTCGAACGGTTTGCCCGGTTTGTCGTAGCGCATCACGGCGACAATCCTGCGTCCTATTCCAACCTGCGGCCCGGCAATTCCAACCCCGTCCTGCGAAGGGTCGGTGACCGTTGCGACCATCTGCCGCGAGAGTCTTGCCCCCGCTGAAAGCGAGTCGGAGAACATCTCCGAGAGGTCCTCCAGTGAAAAATCACGGCACTTGGAGCGAAGAAAAAGCGAATCCGCCCTGTCATAGACCGTAAGCACTCTCATAACCCCTGCGGAGTCAGCCGAGTCAATGGTTTCCAGTTCTTCAGCGGTGAGATCGCACCCGTCGGTGCAGCATCCGGCGGCCAGTATCGCGGCGGCCAGTGCCGGCAAAGTACATTTCAAAAAAGACATATTCAAAAACATTGCGTAAACGCATTCAAAATTTTTCTGTCATAACCGAAACTTTTCCGCAAGAATAATAAAGTTTCCGCGATAACACAAACTTTTCAGATAATCTTGCAGAACGCTTCCCTTTCGGCGGGGAAGAGGGTGGCGAGGTGGTCTATGAGGATTTGGCGGGATTCTTCCGGGGTGCAGTCCACTGTGACGCCCTTTACTTCGAAGTCGTTTATTTCGGTGTCCTTTTCCCCGGTGCACTTTTCTCCTGTACCCTTTTCATCAGGGCCGTTTACTTCGAGGCCTTCCATTATTCTGGCCCAGAACGGCTGATTCTCCTGCGGAGAACTCGGGGAGTCAAACAGAGCGTCGGGGGTGGTGATGGAGGAACGCTGCCAGCCGGTGTATTCAAGGTTGGGGCCTCTGTACACACGGCGGAAATCTCCTGTGACGGTCCAGGTTCCCATATCCAGAAACTGCAGCACTGAACCCATAACGTTTTTCTTTACTTCCGGCCGCAGAACTTCCCTGTATTTCGCTCCGAGAGATTTTATCTGGCTGTCGGTAACCTTCCCGCCGCAGAGTTTCCGAAGTTCTGTCATCTCCAGCGAACCGTTCATCCTGAGGGCCTCCAGGGCGATGGGGGAGAGGTATTTCAGGAGTTTTTCGCTCCTTGTTTTTGCGGGAAATTTTTCCCCGAGGGCAACACGGTATTTCGGTACCGAGCGCCTCCAGTTCATAAGGTGACGGTACCACTCCACAGTCGCGAACGCAGCTTTCCCTCCGAGAAATTTCCCATAGGCGATGTCTCCGCTCTGCACAACGTCAATTTTCCAGTCCCACGGACCGAGTTCGTCGGAGCTGTAGAACCAGAACCCCGGGTCAGTCCTCTCTTCGATTGACCACAGAGGCACTCCGCTCCGGAAAAACGGGATAATCCCCACCTCCCGGATGGTCTCAATCATCCTCTCAGCCGAATTGATCGGCGCGTATGTACTCTTGGCGGTGTCCAAAACTAAACTATGAAAACATTAAAAATGAACAACTTAGGCTTTGCGAAGACTTTTTGAGAAATATGGACCAAAAAGACACGCAAAACACCCAAAAGAATCGTTAGAACCTGGTGGATGCTCCTCCGCCGCCGGAAAAACCCCCTCCGAAGGAGCCGCCGCCACCAAAGGACGAGCCGCCTCCGAACACGCCGCCGGTTCCCCCGCCGACAATCCCTCCTCCGCTTCCGCTGCGCGGCTTGCGTGGAATGATCTCATCCACATAGTTGAGCTGTCCGCACTTGCGGCAAGTAAAGGTGTATCGGTATGTTCCGGTGGAGTGCGTTGTGGCGGCTTTTATGGTCTCACCGCTCTTGTATTTCATCTTTCCGGTCTCTCCGCAGCAGCTGCAGGTAATGCGTTTCCCGAGACGGCGGCGTTTGGCCCGGAAGATTACATCCACCATCACAAAAAGGCAGAAAATGAATATCGCGAGGCAGCCGAAAAAGGCTCCCATATCATCTTCATCCTCCCCGACCTGAGCGGGGACATTTCCCCGGAGAATGTCGCACACGGCTTCAACCCCGGCGATGAGCCCCCCTGCATAGTCCCCGCCCTTCATCAGAGGCACCATCACATTGCTCTGGATCCTTTTGCAATAAACATCCGGCAGGTCTCCCTCAAGCCCGTAGCCTGTTACCATCGACACTTCGCGGCTGCCCTCAGCGGTTGCGAGCAGCACCAGGAGCCCCCTTTCGCTCTTCTTTCCGCCGATTTTCCAGGTGTTGTAAAGTTCCACTCCGAATTCGTGGAGAGTCGAGTATTTCCCTGTGTCGAAGCGGGGAAGCGTCACCACGGCAATCTCCGTCGCAAGAGAGTCCTTTGCGAAGTGGCAGAGGGTGTTCAGGCTGTCCTTCTGCGCAGCGCCGACTACTCCCGAAAGGTCCGTGACATAGCTCCACGAGATGATTTCCGTCTGCGGGATGTCCTTGACGGTGTAGGCTTTGTCAACGACTATGGCGTTTTCCTTTGCCGATGATGGGTCCGCAAGGGCGGCGCACAGAATCAAAACGGCTGCGAGAGTTTTTCTGATATTCATAAATTATCTAAAATTTGCATAATCCCACA
>CAVEHG010000029.1:7234-11995 GCA_963615405.1 bacterium
GGAAAGAGATTTCATTTTATTCAGGAAAGTGAATGCTCTTTTCAAAACGGCATCCAATGAACACAAAGTACGTTTTCGTCACAGGCGGCGTGGCATCATCCCTCGGAAAGGGAATCATTTCCGCATCTCTCGCAAAGCTCCTTCAGGCAAGGGGTCTGAAGGTTACAATCCAGAAATTCGACCCCTACATCAACATAGACCCGGGCACGCTCAATCCATATGAGCACGGCGAGTGCTATGTCACTGAAGACGGTGCGGAAACCGACCTCGACCTCGGACATTACGAGAGATTTCTCGGAGTCTACACTTCCAAGGCGAACAACGTCACCACGGGAAAAATCTACAACACCGTCATAAGCAAGGAACGCGAAGGAGCCTATCTGGGCAAGACCGTGCAGATTGTCCCTCACATCACTGACGAAATCAAGCGCAGGATGATGCTGATTGCAAAGACTCACGACTATGATGTGATAATCACCGAAATCGGCGGAACCGTCGGGGATATGGAGTCGCATCCTTTCGTCGAGGCAGTGCGTCAGCTCCAGTGGGAACTCCCTGAGGAGGATTGCGTGACCATCCATCTGACTCTCGTCCCTTACCTCAGGGCCGCCAAGGAGCTCAAGACCAAACCGACCCAGCACAGCGTGCAGATGCTCCAGCAGAACGGAGTGCAGCCGGACATCATCGTCTGCCGCACCGAGTACGACCTCTCGCCGGAACTCCGCAAAAAAGTCGCGCTCTTCTGCAATGTGAAGCCGGGACACGTCATCCAGTCCATAGATGCCGACTCAATCTACAAGGTGCCTCTCAAGATGAAAGAAGAGGGCCTCGACAGGCTGGTGCTCAATCATTTCGCGATTGAGGCTCCGGAACCGAACCTCGACAAGTGGAACGACTTCATCCGCAGGCTCGACAATCCGAAACATACGGTGGAAATAGCTCTTGTCGGGAAATATAACCTTCAGGATGCCTACAAGTCCATTCTTGAGGCTTTTGTCCACGCGGCCGCGGCCAAC
Source organism: bacterium (assembly GCA_963615405.1). Lineage (GTDB taxonomy): Bacteria > Bacteroidota > Bacteroidia > Bacteroidales > UBA932 > Cryptobacteroides. The sequence continues at coordinate 8,251 of CAVEHG010000029.1, forward strand.
GAATGCAAGGTGAAGGTCCAGTATATCCACAGCGAGAATCTGAACGAAGGCAATGTGGAGGAACTGCTCGGCAAGAAAAACGGCATCCTTGTCGCTCCGGGCTTCGGCGAGAGGGGACTTGAAGGCAAGATTACAGCGATAAAATATGCCCGTGAGAAGGGAATTCCTTTCTTCGGAATATGTCTGGGAATGCAGATGTGCGTCGTTGAGTTCGCGCGCAATGTTCTCGGAATGGACGGCGCCTGCTCCACAGAAGTTAGTCCGTCCACGCCTTTCCCGGTCATCAATCTTATGGAAGACCAGAAGAGTACCACTTCCAAGGGCGGTACAATGCGGCTGGGCGCATACGACTGCGAAATCAAGCCCGGTTCACTCGCTGAAAAGATTTACGGCGCGACCAAGATTTCCGAGCGTCACCGTCACCGTTACGAGCTGAACAGCGATTTCCTCGGACTCTTTGAGAAGGCCGGTCTTGTCGCTTCGGGACGCAATCCGGACACTCATCTTGTTGAAATCGTCGAACTTCCGACCCATCCGTTCTTCATCGGCGTTCAGTTCCATCCGGAATACAAGAGCACCCCTGAGAACCCTCAGCCGATTTTCGTCGCTTTCGTCAAGGCTGCGATGGAAAATGCGAAGAAAAACAGGGTGTCCGCAGCGAAATAATATGATTCGTAAGGTACTGGCTAATAATATGTTGAAGCTGTTTCTTCTCGTTCTGCCGCTGTTGATCGGGACGGGTTGCGGGGGCAGGCAGAAAAAGTCCGCCCAGACGGCCGAAGCTGTCCGCTGCACCGTTGAGGTCGTGAAGGAATATCCCCATTCCACGGAATCATACACCCAGGGCCTTTTTTTCCACGACGGCCGTCTATACGAGAGCACAGGTCAGTACGGCCAGTCCTATTTCTGTGAGGTTGACATTCCGACAGGGGAGCGCAGCCGCCGTTTCAATCTGGACCGGAAATATTTCGGTGAAGGTTCGGTGATGTTCGGCGGAAAGCTTTACTTCCTCACCTGGCGGAATTATGTCGTTCTGGTCTATGATGCCGAAACTCTGAAATTCGAGAAGAACATTGTCAATCCACGCGAAGGCTGGGGGCTCACGACTGATGGCAAGTCGTTGATTATGAGCGACGGAAGTTCGAACATATATTTCCTCGACAGGAATTTCTCCGTTCAGCGGCGCATCGTCGTGAAAAACGGGCGAAAATCCGTGGGGATGTTGAACGAACTCGAATGGATTGACGGAAAAATTTGGGCGAATGTCTATCTGACCGATGAAATCGTCGTCATAAATCCGGAAAACGGTGCCGTCGAGAAAATCATCGACTGCAGCGGACTGCTTCGCGAAGACCTGCGGACCCCGGAGACCGACGTTCTCAACGGCATCGCCCACAATCCGGCTGACGGAAAGACATACATCACCGGCAAGCTTTGGCCCCGCCTTTTTGAGATAAAAATTAATTAGCCAGGCGCTCAAGCGCCGTGCGAAGAACAGCGAAGCGTAGGCCTCGTGCGATAGTGCGCACGTAGCACCACTTCCCCCCTTGGGGGACGGGAGGGGGTAAAGAAAACCAGGCGCTCAAGCGCCGTGCGAAGAACAGCGAAGCGTAGGCCTCGTGCGATAGTGCGCACGTAGCACCACTTCCCCCCTTGGGGGACGGGAGGGGGTAATATATAACGGGGGTACTTGAGTCAGCGGGCTCAGGTTGAGATCATACCCATTGAACCTGATGCGGTTAATACCGCCGTAGGGAATGTACATAATCTCATCGCGGACAACGCGCTGAATCTCTGCCGCCGAAGCGTCAATGCCGAGGCCGGGATTCCGGAGCGGAGAGTCCGACCCCTCGTATAGTAATAATTAAAAAATTGCTTTATGCGAGGATTTCTTTTTTTAGCGGTGCTCAGCACCATTCTTCCGGGGCGGATTGTCTCCGGGGAAGCTGTACCGGACTCCGGTGCAATGAATTTTTCTTTACCGGGCCCCGATGTCCCGGAAAACAGCTCTTCAGCCGAAGGGGACGGAAACAGGGTTGAAAAAATCGACAGTGTCGTGGTTGTGGCGTCACGCGCCGGGAAGAACACCCCGGTGACCTACACGATGGTCGGAAAGGATGAACTGATCCGGACCAATCCCATCAACTCCCTCCCGATGAACCTCAGCCTCCAGCCGTCAGTGATTTCCACGAACGAGGGCGGAACCGGACTCGGCTACTCCAAGATGACCGTGCGCGGCAGCAAAGGTTCCCAGATCAATGTAACCCTCAACGGAATCACCCTCAACGACGCTGAATCCCAGGAAGTTTTCTGGGTGAACATTCCCTCCCTTTCCACGCTTCTCTCTTCCGTGCAGCTCCAGCGGGGACTCGGAACTTCGGCAAACGGAGCCGGGGCCTTCGGTGCGAGCGTGAATATGAGCACGGCATCGGTGGGCGCGCATCCTTTTGCGACTGCGGATTTCGGCTACGGGTCTTATGGCACATTCACCTCGGCAGTCGCCGCAGGCACCGGACTGACAAAGTCGGGAGTATATTTCAATGCAGCATATTCCCGGAACTTCACGGACGGATACATCCGCAACGCGAAAGCGAATGTCCAGTCGGCGATGGCGGTTCTCGGATGGATGAATGAACGCAACTCCCTGAAACTAACCTGGTTGATGGGCAAGCAGTGCACGGGAATCACCTGGAACGGCATCGACCTCGAAACCTGTGCCCGCAACCGCCGCTACAACGGCGCCGGAGAGTATTACGACTGGAGCCGCAATCCTGACGGCAGCTATGTGCTTGATTCCGAGGGTAACAGAATCGTCAATTCGACGCATTACTACGACAATGAGACTGACAACTACACCCAGCACCACCTTCAGCTGAACTACACGCACCAGTTCGCGAACTCTCTGAGTTGGAGCACAACATTCAATTTCACCAAGGGCGACGGCTGGTATGACCAGTACAAGACCGACAAGAAATTCAAGAAATACGGTCTTGCGGACTATGCTCCTTCGGGCTTCAAAACCTCCGACTTCATAATCAACAAGTGTATGGACAACAGCTACTTCGTTCTCAAGACCGACCTGAAGTGGCAGTCCGACCTGTTCGACATCGTCGGCGGAGCGGGATGGTCACGCTATGACGGCGGGCATTTCGGCAAGGTGCTCTGGAGCGGGGTGCTCGGCACGGACTGGCAGGCGGAGGACGGAATGACCTACGAAAAGTTCAACGCAAATCATCTCTGGTATCAAAACAGCGCCCTCAAGCAGGAATACAATGCCTATGTCCGCGGAGAGTACAATCCTCTGGATTTTCTCACGGTCTATGCCGACCTTCAGTTGCGTGACGTGGATCTGAGGATGTGGGGGACAGGAGACGAGGATAAGATCGATATGTCCTACGACAATAACTGGCTGTTTTTCAATCCACGTGCAGGCGTGACTTTCCATCAGGACGGTCATCGTGCCTACATCTCCGCCGCACAGGGACACCGCGAGCCCGGCCGTCCGGACATCAAGGAAAACATCGAGGCCGGCAGCAATATGGGCGTGCGTCCCGAGGAAATGGTCGATGTGGAGTTCGGATATGAGTGGACTTCGCCGAAATTCACCGCCGGTGCGAACTTCTATTTTATGGAATATTGGGATATGCTGCTCGAAACAGGCCGACTTTCCGACACCGGCTATCCGATCAAGGACAATGTCAGACGCGCCTTCCGCCGGGGAGTCGAACTTTCCGCTGCATATGAC
>CAVEHG010000029.1:12005-12957 GCA_963615405.1 bacterium
GAGCCTGAACCGTGTCCTGAACTACAGCGAGTCTTTCCAACTTTATGGCGAAAACGGTGAGGCCGTGTGGGATTCGGACGGGAAGCCGGTTCAGAAGGAAGTGAAATTCGGGAATACGGCTATGCTGATGTCTCCGTCCGTCATCGGGATGCTCCGCGCCGGATTCCGCCCGTTTGCGACGATCTGTCACAACTCATTGAAAACCACAACGATTTCCGTTGACGGGAAATATGTCGGCAAACAATATGTGGACAACACTCAGAACGACAGCCGTTCAGTCCCGGGCTATTTCGTCGCCAACCTCGCGCTTACCCACGAGTTTTCTCTTGACGGCCGCCGCGGATCCGCATTCTCCAGGGGCGGGGCAATCCGTCTCGGCCTGTATGTGAACAATCTGCTGAACAATCTCTACTATGTTGACGGCACGGTCTGGTACAAGGGAATTCAGGAGGACGGGACGCAGGTAAGCGGCATCGGGGTGTTCCCGCAGGCGCCGGCGAACTTTATGGGGAAAGTGTCTTTCGCCTTCTGAAAAGCGGCGTGCAATGTCGCCAGGCTTGCCTTAATCCTCACGGCCGAAATTACGTTCATCTTTTCGGCGTGTTTCTAAAGATTTTTGTGTAAATTTGCCGTTCCGTCTGTCTTTCAGGCGGGACGGTTTTTTGCGACAGCATGCGCTGCTTGCGGATAATATTAAAATACACATAATTATGACGGAAAAATATCTCGAAATCGCATCGAAGTTTGACCTTAAGGGGCAGATTCGTGAAATCAAGCCTCTCGGAGAGGGATTCATCAATGATACTCTTATTGTCAGGACGTTCGGGGATGATCCCGACTACATCCTTCAGAGGAAGAACAAATCCGTATTCCCCGATGTCCCGGGGATGATGGAGAACATCTGGAAGGTCACTGAACACATCAAGAAAAAGGTTGCGGACCCGATGCGCGA
>CAVEHG010000030.1:0-2920 GCA_963615405.1 bacterium
CGACTTGCATGTGTTAAGCCTGCCGCTAGCGTTCATCCTGAGCCAGGATCAAACTCTTCATTGTATATTTTTTTATATCTCTAGTCTGAACCTTGGCACTCTTTAATTCTCTTTACACTCTCCCTTCTGCAGGGAGAAAAAAGGAATCGACGCTCTCGTTTTTATTGTTTTTCGGTACTTGCTCTTGTACACCCTCTATCACCTGACTTCACGTCATTGCGGCGATAAAGGTTCTTCCTCTCAGTCTTTTCAATGAACTTCAAAACAAAACAACATCCGGTTTTCCGGTATGTTACCCGTTCGTTTTTCTCGAAACGGGCTGCAAAGATACGGACTTTTTAGAAACTACCAAATATTTCCGTAAAATTTTTCGATTATTTTCCCTACTTTTGCCGCCGCAAATGATGTACAGGGAAAATGATCCCAAAAACAGTTTTATATGGACTGGTTTATAGATTTATTTGAGAAACAGACATTCACACAGGCAATTGTCGTACTTTCGCTCATCTGCGCGGTGGGGCTGGCCTGCAACAAGATAAAGTTCAGGGGCGTGTCGCTGGGGATCACCTTTGTGTTCTTCGCGGGAATTCTCGCAGGGCATTTCGGATTTACGATTGATCCGCAGATGCTCGCGCTGGCGCAGAATTTCGGACTGATACTCTTCGTCTACGCGCTTGGAGTGCAGGTGGGGCCGAGTTTCTTCCCGTCCCTGAAGAAGGGAGGCATCAAACTGAACCTGCTGGCGTTCGGGGTGCTCGGGCTCGGAATTCTGATGACGCTCGGAGTCTGGTGGTGCACGGATCTGTCGCTGCCGGTGTCAATGGGACTTTTCTCCGGAGCCGTCACCAACACCCCGATGCTCGGAGCGGCACAGCAGGCGCTTCTTGACCACACGCCTTCCGCCACGTCAGTGTCGAACGAGATGGCTATGGCCTGCGCGGTGGGATATCCCTTCGGCGTATTGGGCGTAATCCTTTGCGTAATCATACTCAAAGCCATATTCCACAAGGGGGCGAAGGAAGAAAAGGATCTTCACGACAATCCGACCTTCATCACGGAGTTCACCGTCAGCAATCCGGCCATTTTCGGCAAGACCATCAAGGAAATAATGAAAGGCACCTCCTTTCACCTTGTGGTGTCAAGGGTCTGGAAATTCACGGACAAGGAACACGGGGAAGGCCCGAAGGGAATGGTGATAATCCCGAACGGGGACACCGTTCTTGAAGAGGGCGAACACGTGCTGGCGCTATGCAAGGAAAAGGAAGTCGGAATTGCCGAGCGGCTGTTCGGAAAGATTGTGGACAAGGACTGGAACAAGAAAGACATCGACTGGAATTCGATTGACGGACAGCTGGTGTCACGCCACGTGCTGGTGACCAAAGAAAAGGTGAACGGGGCGAAAATCGGGGATCTGCACCTGCGGAACACCTTCGGAATCAACATAACAAGAGTGAACCGCGCCGGAATCGACATTCTCCCGTCGAGCAGCCTCGTGCTTCAGATCGGGGACAAACTCACGATTGTGGGACAGGCAAAGGCGATTGACAATGTGGCCGCAGTACTCGGGAATAAGGAAAAGGAGCTGAGAAACCCGAATATGTTTTCGATTTTCATCGGAATCGTGCTGGGGCTGATTCTCGGATGCATCCCGCTTTCATTCCCCGGAATGAGCGTTCCCATCAAACTCGGAATAGCCGGAGGCCCGATTATCGTTGGAATCCTTATGGGCGCATACGGCCCGCGCTTCCACCTGACGACCTACACCACCTACAGCGCCAACCTGATGCTGCGTCAGCTCGGGCTCACGGTCTATCTTGCCGCACTCGGACTGAGCGCCGGCCCCGGATTCTTCGAAACGGTTTTCCGCCCGGAGGGTCTGCTGTGGGTCGGGATCAGCATCCTGCTCGCCATCACTCCCGTTCTCATTATGGGATTCGTCACCTCAAAGTTCTGCAAGACCGACTACGCTTCCAATGTGGGTATGCTCTGCGGCGCCATGGCAAACCCAATCGCCCTCAACTATGCGCTGAGCACGGTTGAGGACGATGAGCCTTCTGTCGCCTACGCGACTGTCTATCCGGTTTGCATGTTCCTGCGCGTGATCACCGCGCAGATGCTGATGCTGTTCTGTCTTTAAGCCCTTGTAATTTACTGAAATGACTTGCTGCAAGTGCCTGCGCGGGAATTTTCAGTTCTCGACAGGCCGGAGAGTGTAGCTGAATGTCATTTCGTGAGGCTTGATGCGGTATTCCTCGCGAGGGACGGCACCCCAGGAGTCTATGCAGCCCAGTCCGGTCTGAACAAGGTCGAAATTCACGAAAGTCTGGCCGAGCGAGCGCCGGTTCTCAAAGGCGAGAGCCTTGAGTTTCAGCGAGTGTCGCGTGCCGCTCTTGAGAATATCCATCTGTTCAGTCGAAAACGGAAGAGCCGAAGCGGAGAACGGCGCGTCTGACGAAATCTCGATTCCGGTGCCGTTGTCGTTCAGGACGCGGAACCATTTGAGGGCGGTCTTTGTGCCGGATTCCTGCGGACGGACATAGCCGTAGTGGTACTGATCCTCAACTCTCTGGGAGTAGAATCCGACAAGAGCTGCAGAGTTGCGGTCAGAGTAATTTTCGAATGGCCCCTTTCCGAAGAATTCAATGTTCGAGAATTCTCCCGGCATCGCCAGGCGCATTCCGAACCGTCCCATTTCCGGAGCCTCGGAGAGCCTGCCGGCATCATTGAGAGACTCGTTCACGGAAATCGTTCCGTCACCATAAATCCTGTATATGACTGTGATCTTCGCGGCATCGCCGACCGGAGCATATTCTGTCTCAACCTGAACAAAGTCTCCCCTGTCCTCGAATCCGAATGAAACCGCACTGAATTCCGCATCCCGCCAAAGCTTCTGACGTTCAGGCAGTTTAGCTCCGAGATC
>CAVEHG010000030.1:2930-12409 GCA_963615405.1 bacterium
AGATCATTCTCTGTCGCAGACCTCCAAAGGCCCGGTTCAAGAGGCTGTGAGAGAATCGGCTTCCCGTTGAGAGTGTAACTTGCGAGCGCTCCGGTAGTCTTGTCGAAAGTCGCTTTCCAGACATCCGCGCGCTCTGCGAGCACACCCTCGTAAGGCGTAATTCCGTAGAACGAAACGCAAGTCTCATCGTCCGCCACCTGGAAAATGTGAACTTCAGGGACATAGGCTGCATTAGGGGCGGACGCGATGCAAATCTGGTCGTAGGCCACCTCGCATCCCGCAGGCAGGATTCCGTCTTTTTTGCGGAGCTGCCAGCTGACGTTGAGATAGACATCGTGACCTTCAAGGGAGCCGCCGCAGGCTTCGAGCGCATCACCGGCGCTGTAGCCGAGCTGAACCGTACCGGCCGACTGCGGAACTATGCCAAGCTTTTCAGGAGCCTGACCGCTGAGAACAGCCTCGCCGTCGCACTCGACAGTCCAGACAAGGGCATAGCGCGAGAGGTCGATGAAGAAGTTTTCGTTGAAGACGCTGACCCTGCCGTCAAGCGCAGCCCCGGGAGCCGCTGTCGTGTGTATGCTGCGCTGCTGATAGGCCACCTCGAAAGCGTGAGGATGCAGGTTGCGGTCGGAAGCTATCACACCGTTGCAGTTGAAAGAGTCGTTTGTCGGGTCGTAATCATTGAAATCCCCGCCGAATGCAAAAATGTGGTCTGTGCCGTATTCAGAGGCATCTACAGGCCATTTGAGCGCCTGATCGACGAAGTCCCAGATGAAGCCGCCCTGATACTTCGGATATTTCCTGACAAGATCCCAGTACTCCCTGAACCCGCCGATGGAGTTTCCCATCGCGTGGGCGTACTCACACTGAATCAGAGGCTTGTCCGGGTCGGACTTGAGGTATTCCTCGCAGCGGTCGTAACTCCAGTACATAGGGCAGGCTATATCCGTCGAAGGCATTCCCTTTTCATCCACGGCACGCTCATACTGCACGGGACGGGTGCTGTCAAAGCCTTTTATCCAGGCGTAGGAATCCGCGAAGTTCTGCCCGTAGCCGGTCTCGTTGCCGAGGCTCCAGACGATGACGCTCGGATGATTGTAGTCACGCAGAACCATACGCTGTCCCCTTTCGACTATGGTCTTGTTGTAATCCGGGTTCTTGGCAAGAGCCTTCTCCCTGTATCCCATTCCGTGGCCCTCGACGTTCGCCTCGTCCACGACATAGAGTCCGTACTTGTCGCAGAGGTCGTACCATAGAGGGTCGTCAGGGTAGTGGCAGGTGCGTACAGCGTTGAAATTCAACTGCTTCATAATGAGAATGTCGCGTTCCATATCCGCAGGAGAGACCACATAACCCTTGTAGGCGTTCATCTCGTGGCGGTTCACTCCCTTGATGAGAACCGGCTGACCGTTCACAAGCAGCTGGCCGCCCTTGACTTCGACTGTTCTGAATCCGAACTTGAGCGATGCGGTCTGGGTCTCGACGCCTTTTTTGTCAAACGCAATCAGTTCAAGTTTGTAGAGATTAGGGGTTTCGGCCGTCCAGAGCTGTGCCGAAGCAAGTCCGCCCTCGACAGTCAGCGTCGGCAGCCCGTTTTCAGACTTTTTCTTCGCGTTCACCGCCGTTTCGCCCGATGCGGCAATCGAACCGTCAGCCCCCACAATCTGCCAGCGTACTTTCGACACTCCGGAGGTCGTCTCCGCCCAGATACGGTAGCGCCCGTCGGCATCGCCGCTCACCCGGATGTTCTCCACGCGTTTTTTCGCCTTCGAGAAGACATAGACATCGCGGGCAATTCCCCCGAGTCTCCAAAAATCCTGGCACTCGACATAAGTTCCATCGCACCAGCGGAAAATCTCCAGCGCAATGCTGTTCTCCCCAGTCTTCACGAACTTCGTTATATCAAAGCGCGCCTCCAGCTTGGAATCCTCGCTGTAGCCGACTTCTTTCCCGTTCACCCACACACGAACATTGGAAGTGGCCGAGCCGATGTGCAGGATTATGTCCTTACCCTTCCATTCGTCGCCGAGGAGGAAGTTGTGGCGATACTGCCCCACATAGTTGTGCTCATCCGGAACAATCGGCGGAGTGTATGGAGCGTGTCCGTCCCAAGGGTAGGGAATATTCACGTAAATCGGGTCACACCATCCGTTCACGTCCCAGAGCCCCGGAACCGGAATCGTACCCCACTCCGAGTCATCATAGCCGTCCCTGTAGAAATCGGTCGGACGCGTATTCAGATCCGTGTTGAAATTGAATTTCCAGAGCCCGCTCAGACTGAGTTTCAGCCCGTCGGTTTCAAAAGTCGCTGTCATCGGAAGACGGTTGATGCCCGAAACATTCGGATCCTTCCATGGTTCGGTCGCTTCCTTTCCGTAGGCATTCGCCGCAAAGGCCAGCAGGCCGAGCGAAAGGCAGATGAATGAGGTGATTTTTCGCTTCATTATTGTTAAGTGTTACTAGATGGTCAAATTTACGAAAAATAAAACCGGATTCGGAAACATTCGCTCCAAATCCGGAAATAATTGCAGTTTTTGCTAAATAATTTCTATGTCGCAGGCGCGTACCCATCCCTGACGGCCGTCGGAAATCTCAATGTCGGTCCATTCGCCCACGGAATCGAGAATCCTGACTTTCGTGCCTTCGTGAAGAATAAAAAGGTCCATCGTGCCTTCAGGAGAGGATTTCGTGGATATGACGGGCTTCATCACTATGGCCTCGTCGCGGAGGAAGTAGTCATTCTTCTGATGGAGAGAGAATCCTATAGACATACCTCCGAGGAGTATGCAGACGATTGCGGATATGAATCCGGTGCGTTTCCATCCCACTGTCGGAGCCAGGAAAAACAGGAGAACCGCAACACAGGTCAGGGCAAGAAGCACGAGGAATATGACCGCCCAGGCATCCGAATTGAGGATGTAGCAGAATTTGCGCGTCCAGGTCCTGAGGATAAACTCAGGAACGGACTCTATCCTGTCCTGAATGCGGCTGTTCGCGAATTCAAGATTGTACCGGGCATCCTGGAAAGACGGGTCGAGTTTGAGAGCGCGCTCATAGTTCACGATTGCCTTGCCGAGTTCGCCGTTCTTGAACCAGGCATTGCCGGCATTGTAGTAGAGCATCGGGGATTCGAGCCCAAGGGACGCAATCATCCCGTAGCCTTCGGCGGCATCCTGCCAGCGGCCTTCAGTGTAGGCGGCATTGGCCTTGTCCCATAGCTGCTGCGGGTAGTCCTGCCGGGGCTGAGCGGCTGACTGATCCTGAACCGGGGCGGAAACCTGGTCCTGAGCGGAAACCTGCGCCTGAGCGGAAACCTGTTCCTGAGCAGAAACCTGCGCCGGATATGACATCAGAGCGAAAGCCAACGCCATCACAGCCGCACCGGAAGGCAATTTGTTCCCTGAATGCTTCGAATTTCCAGTTGTATTTTTCCCAGTTGTATTTTTCATTGACCCGTCAATTGTCGATATGAGTTCCGCAGCCTTTTCGTAGTGTGCCTGCATTGCCTCGCTGCCTGCGGAAGGGGAGTAGCGGGCAAACTCGCAGTCATCGATCAGTCCGACGAAGGCACCCGCTGTCTCTTCCGGGACGCCGCCTCCGATGAGCTTTGACGTGATGTTTTCCTTGTTCAGTTCGGACATCGGAATGTTGAGCTTGTCGGCGATAAACCCGAGAAGAGCCTTGTGAAGTTCCTCGTAGAAAGCCGTGTAGAGGTTCTGTTTAAGGAAAACCGACGCAGTCTTCAACTGCTTGAGAGCCTTCCTGGTGGCCTTGCGGTTACGGTTGCCGACGACATCAGCCCTTCTTGCCGCCATCCGTCTGAATGCGAACCAGCAGAATACGGAGACAAGCAGCAGCGCAAGACACAGCGCGACAAAAACCGCCGACCCGGCAAAGAAAACGCCCTTTCCACTGAAATGTACCGGCTTCGACCAGATGAAACGGATGTCCTGTCCGAGACTGCGCACGTCATTCTGCTGCACTCCCGGAACGACCGTGCCGCCGGACGGAATGTCTGCGCCCTTCTCAACGGTGAAGGCAAGAGGTCTGGTCTGCACGGTGACATACTTTCCGGAATCGACATCATAGTAGCTGTACCGTATCGGCTCTATGGTGAACTCTCCCGGGCTGCGCGGAATGAACGGAAATTCGAATTCCTTGGATCCGGAAAGCGAGCCCTTTGCGCTCTTGTCGGTTATCTTGGTGTCATAGACCTCCATATCTAGAGGGAAAGTGACTTCCGGAGCTTCGAGCAGGGAGACATTCCCCCGTCCGGAAACCGTGACAATCAAGGAGTTGGCTTCGTGAGCCTTGAGACTGTCCTTCGCGAGTTTCGCGCTTATGCTGAACTTGCCCACTCCTCCTCCGAACGATGCGGGGGCGCCGGAAGGAAGCGGCGAGACATTGACGGTCACAGCCTGTGAGGAAACTTTCCGGCGCACTGTCTGGATGTCGTCAAAGAAGCCGTCAAAGATGCTGCCCGTACGCGACTGGACACGGACATTCACGAGGCAGACAAGTTCTGCCGGCTCAATGGTGAGTTTTCCGGTCTGCTGGGGGATGAGTACATAGCGGCGCAGAACGGCCGCATCGTAAATCTTTCCGTTATAATTTTCCCGGGTGAATTCGATGTTGGTCGGAGCTTCGACTTCCTGGCTCCAGAATCCGGAGAATGAAGGGAAATTTGCATTTTCAAATCCGGAGAGGTTCGCGCGCTGGTAAATCTTGAGGGTGGCGTAAATCGGCTGTCCCACCACGGCATTCGCTCTGTCAAGAGAAAGATTGAGGAATATGTCCCCCGTGGACGCCTGTTCCCGGCCGCCCTGACCGTTCTGGCTGCCACCCTGGCCATAGCCGTTCTGACTGTTCCCCTGTCCGTATCCGCCGTTCTGATTTCCGCCCTGACGGTTTCCTGAACCGGAAGCGCTCGGATCGGAAGGAATCCCCTGCTGTCCCTGCTGCGCCCCGGACTGTCCGGACGATGATGAGTCCTGTCTGATGACGCTCACGGTGACAGGTCGGGAGACAATCTCTTCACCCTTTACCTTTGCGCTAGCCGGCGGAAGCGTGAATTCGCCGACCGACTTCGGCATAAGGATGTAGGTGTAGGAAGACTGACGGGAAGATGTACGCTTCCCGTTTATGATGCTTATGCTTGACGAAGAACTTTTCTGCGGTCCCCACACAAGATCGAAGTCCTCCGGGCACTCCCAGTTGAAATCAGAAGGCGAGTTTTCTCCGTCGATAATGAATGTCACGCTGAATTGCTCGTTCAAATCGACAACATTATGCGTCTGAACCTGAATCGATGTCTGAGCCGCCGCCGTAAACGCAGCCAGCGACAAAAGCACTATTGCAAACAATTTCTTCATAATCAATCTGTTTCTTCCCTACCAGTTCTTTTCCCTCTGCCGGGCCTTCAGCGCCGCTGCCTTCTCCTTGTTGACCTTGTCCTGCGTCTCCTTCTCCTTCGCCTGAATGGCCTGAAGCATCTGCTGCGCGGCCTGCGGGCTTATCTTCTGCTCCTGCGGCTGCCCCTGTCCGTCACGGTTGTCCTGCGGAGGCTGATTCTGCTGATTGTCCTGATTTTGATCATTCTGATCGTTTTTATTCTGATCGTTCTGATTGTTCTGGTTCTGATTTTCCTTGTCCCGGTTGTCCTGATTCTGGCCGTTCTGGTTTTGATCGTTCTGGTTATCCTGATCCTGCTTGTCCTGGTTCTGGTCATTCTGACCTCCCCCGCCACCGTTCTGCTGCTGATTTTCAAGCATCTTGCGGGCATAGATGTAGTTTTCCTTCGCGTCAAGGTCGTCCGGACGCATCAGCAGAGATTTCGCAAATGCATCGACGGCGGTCTTGTAATCCCTGGACGCGAGCGCCATATCTCCGAGATTGTAGTACCAGTCAGCCCCGTGCCCGGATTCCACAGCCGCCTGCTCTACTTTCTGCATTGATTTCATCGCCCCCTGCGCATCGCCCTGACGGTAGAGGTCGGCGGCGAGGTTGTAGTTGGCGGCGACAGACAGGGAATCCTTCACGAGAGCCTTGCGATAGTCGATTTCGGCCTCTTTCCAGTTCTCTTTGCGGTAGTCGCGGTTGCCCCGTCTGACATCCCGCCTGTCCTTCCCGGCATCCCGCACCGTCTGCGCCGAGACGACGGACGGCGCGAGACAGGTCAACGCGAGCGCCAGCGACGCGACATATATATATATGTATGCTTTTTTACCCATATCCGTATATAATTTACTTAAGTTTCGCCCGGAGTCCACGCACTTCCGAATGCACATCCGTCAGAGACACGCGCACCTCTGAACACATATCCCCGTCATTTCTTCGCACCGAAGAGGCTGAACTTCGTCTTCCGTTCCCCGATGAGGCAGGTGACGACGAAAAAGAAGAGGGCGATGGCGAAGAAATACATATACTGTTCGTCATATTCCTCAAAGACAACGGAATTGAACTTTTCCGCGTCCATCTTCTTTATGTCGTCGATTATCGGATTCAGTCCGAACTCGGTGTTCCCCGCACGTACATAGGCTCCGTTCCCGGCAGAGGCGATTTCCCTGAGCACATTTTCATCGAGCCTGGTCACGACAATGTCACCGTTGCTGTCCTTCATCAGTCCGCCGCCCTTGACCGGAATCGGCTTGCCCTCCGGAGAGCCCACACCTATTGTAAATATCCTTATGCCCGTCTCGGCGACCTGCTTCGCCGCCTTCACCGGGTCATCCTCGTGGTTCTCACCGTCGGTGATGATGATTATCGCGCGGCTTTTCTCGCTCTGCGCGCTGAAGGAACGTGCCGCCGTGTTTATCGCGTCGGCAAGCGCGGTTCCCTGAATCGGAACGGATTCGGTGGAGATTGAACCGAGAAACATCTTGGCGGAGACATAGTCGGTCGTTATCGGCAGCTGGACATAGGAACTTCCGGCAAAGACAATCAGTCCGATGCGGTCGTCACGGAGCTTGTCGACTATGCGGGAGATGGCGAGCTTGGCCCGTTCAAGACGGTTCGGGGAATAGTCCTCGGCCAGCATCGAGTTGGAGACGTCGAGGGCGATCACAACCTCCGCGCCTCTGGTCTCGTGTTCCTTGAGTTTCGCTCCGATGAGCGGCCGGGCCATTCCGATGGCGAAGAACGCGAAACCCACGGTGAAGAGGACAACCTTCCACCATCCGCGCGCCCCGGAGCGGGACGGCATCAGTTTCCCGACAAGTTCAGGATCTCCGAAAGCCGCGACACGCCTTTTCCTGAATTTCATAAAAATGGCATAAGCCACAGGAAAGAGCGGCACAAGCAGCAGGAGCCAAAGATATTGAGCATCAGCAAAATACAGCATAGCCTGGCAATTTTATGGCAGTTTTCTGAAAACTGCACCCTGAAGGATGAAAGCGGCAAGAAGGGCGAACAGAGCGACGAGCGCATAAGTTCCGAACAGTTCCTTGTAGACAGGGAAACTGTCTATCGTCGTCCTTGCCTTTTCCATCTTGTTTATTTCAGCGTAAATCTCCGCGAGTTTCGTGTTGTCGGTCGCACGGAAGTAGCGTCCTCCGGTGGTCTCGGCAATCTGCGAGAGCAGTTTTTCGTCAATTTCCACCTTTACTTTCTGGATGTCCACGCCCCAGGGGGTCATAACCGGATACGGGGCGGTTCCGTTCGCTCCGACGCCTATGGTGTAAACGCGGATTCCGTAAGTTTTGGCAATCTCCGCAGCCGTTTCCGGAGCAATCTCGCCGCAGTTGTTCACGCCGTCCGTGAGCAGAATAACCACGCGGCTTTTGGCATCGGAATCCTTCATTCTGGCCACCGCCGTGGCAAGTCCGTTTCCGATTGCGGTTCCGTCTTCAAGCAGGTCGGTACTGATTTCCTTCATCAGGTTGATGAGGGTCGCCCGGTCTGTGGTGAGCGGACACTGGGTGAACGATTCTCCTGCAAAGACCACGATTCCCATGCGGTCGGAAGGACGCTGGGATATGAACTCTATGGCTATGTCCTTGGCTGCGCTGATTCGGTCCGGGTTGAAGTCGCGTGCGAGCATCGAAGTGGAAACGTCCATAGCGAAAACTATGTCAATCCCCTCGGTGTCAATCTTTTCCATCTGTTCGGAAGAACGCGGACGGGCAATGGCGATTATAATCATCACCATCGCGAGCAGCATCAGAGCGAAGGGAAGGTGACGGAGATATTCCGCCACGCCGTGCCCTGCCTTGAGCCACGGAACACTTGTCGCAACGCGCAGATGCGCCCGGCGGCCGAGAAGCTCGCGCAAAATATAGAGTACCAGCAGCAGTGCCGGTATCACAGTGAGCCACAGAAGTTTCGGATACTCGAAAAACATCACTCGCCCTCCTTTTTGTTTTCTTCCGCCTGTGCGTCAAGCTCGTCCTGATAGGTCTGCGTGACAAAGCGCACGGCAAGCGGCAGAACCGCGGCGTTTTCCTGTTCGGAGGCGGTGTGCTTTGCAAATTTGACATAATCGGCTGTCTCGAAGAGATTCTCAAGATCGTTCAGCAGAGCCTTCCTGTCGGCCGGGCTGTCGGCGAACTCAGGTTTCATCTCGCGGAAAATCTCGTTTGTGGTCATCTCCATCGCACCTATCCCGTAGCGGGCGGCGATGTACTCACGGAGCACGTCCGTCACGCCGGAGTAGAACTGTTTCTGCTTTTCAGGAGCCCAAAGTTTGTCTCCCCTGTAACTGTCAAGACGGCGGAGCGCGACGATGTGCGCAGGGTCCTTCCGCTCCAGTTCGCCGGCCTGCTTTTTCCTGTGCATTATGACAAGGCAGGCTATGGCAATCGCCAGGGAAACGACAAGATAGAAGAGTCCGACCCAGGGCAGCACCTCGGCCGCGGTCAGAGGGTATCGGATGACATCCTTTATGTCGTGGGGCTGGAAGGTGGTCGTGTCAACCGGCATCGTCATCACCTTGAAGCGTATGCTGTCGAAAAGAAGCGTGTCGAGCACCCCGTCTTTCGTCAGACGGCCCACCGGGAGTTCTCCGATTTCATATTCTCCCTCGTCGAAGGTCGTGAGAACGGTGGAGACGCGGATGTCATAGCTGAGCGGGCGGTCTTTTTTCGCCCTGTAGGTCTTGAGGGTGTCGGTCTGCCACGGGCGCAGGAACATTATTCCGCGCGCGGTACTGTCGGTGAGCGGAGGAAAGGCGTACTGAGTGCCGGCCTCGACTTTGGCGAAGTCCACTCCGTAGAGCAGCTGGTCGGCAATCAGGATGCTGTCCCTTTTCTGAAGAGGCTCCAGAAACGGCGCACCTCCCCTTATGAGATGACCGCCTTTCACCTGGGGCGCATCGCTCGACACGACGTCTCCGGCATCGGGGGCTGCCGCAGCGGCGAGTAATGGAACCATCACTCCCAGACAACTCAATATTAATAATTTACATCTCATTTTCAATTCGTCTGCTTAAGTTTCGCATGTACCCTGATACGTTGGGTGTTCGTGGGTTACCCGTATTGGGGTGG
>CAVEHG010000031.1:0-12200 GCA_963615405.1 bacterium
CGCATAGAGAATCCACCAATAGCCCCCGTTCATAATTGTTTCTATGAATCCGTCACCCGCGCTGATGCCCACGGCGGCTATGAACAGGCATATGCCCACCTGACGCATCATAAGGTTCGCAGACGGGGACATACAGGTACGAAGCCCCACTCGGGAACTGAATGATGAGATGAGAATCGACACGATGAGCGGTCCGCCGGCAAGTCCCAGCTTCACAGGCACAGACATTCCCGGAAAGAAAATTGGAATCGAGCCCAGAAGAACGCCGAGCATAATGCCGAGAAAGACAGGTCCCACGTCAGGAGCCTCTATCTTCCGTGCCATCGCGGCATTCGCCGCCTGGTCGATTTTGGTGTCGCGCTTCTGCTCCCTGTCGAGACTTATGCGGAAAATCACGCGTATGAATATTATGCTCAGGATTATGCCCATAACCCCCATCGGGTAGGCAACCGCGTATCCGCAGGCGAACTTCGCGTTGTTCAGCCCATCATTGATGTCGGAGAATGTCTGCTGCGCCGCGCCGAGTCCCGGAGTGTTGGTCACAGAGCCGTAGAGGACCCCGGTCATAGCGAAAAGATCCTCGTCCGTGACCACGTGAATCAGCCAGGCGGTGACGGTTCCGAGCAGAATGATTCCGGTTGCGAGCAGGTTAAGCGTCACTCCCCCGCTCTTGAACGATGAAAAGAAATGCGGCCCGACCTCAAGACCGATTGAATAGACAAAAAGTATGAGTCCGAATTCCTTGATGAAATGACAGGTTGTGGGATCGAGGGTGAAGCCTATCTGTCCGAGGAATATCCCGACGAACAGAATCCACGTCACGCCGAGTTTCACTCCCTTTATCCTGATTCTGTCACACAGCAGCCCCGCCGTGATTGCCAGGGCGATTATTATTATCGAATGTGCCACGCCCTGTCCTGACACAAGACTGTTAAGCCAATCCATCTGTCTATCTCTATTTATTTAAGTTTCGCGTGTACCCTAATTCGTTGGGCTTACGGTGGTTACCCCGTATGGGGGGGTAAATCCCCACGCACTTTTTACTTCCGGTTTCAGCGCCGCTGTCTCACGGCATCCGTTTCGCACAGAATCCGGATGAACTCCTCGGCCGACTTCTTCCTGTAAGCGCCCTTGAGGACGTGGAAAGAGCCCTCCATCAGGTTGTGCCCGGCATCAATCGGAATCGCCTTCAGATAGTCGTGAGCCTGAATTGAAGCGGAGGAGAGCACGGTCGCGAAACTGCTGTTGTACACGAGCCTCAGAAGCGGAGTGATGAGGTCGAACTCGATTGCCGCCTTAAGTTCCACTCCCTGAGCCTTGCACATCTCGTCAAGAAGATTGCGGGCCTGAAGCCCCTTCGCCGGCAGAGCCAGCCTGTACTTCGCCAAATCCCCGATTGTCACCGCCCGAAGCGAGGCGAGAGGGTTTTCCGCTGCCACGATGAGCGAAAGTCTGTCGTTGAAAATCACGTGCGATTCGATGAGCGGACTCGTCATCGAAGGTTTGTAGGACAGCACCAAATCGAGTTCGTGTTTGATGAGCTTTTCGAGAAGTTCACCCATCGTTTTATAATGGATCTCCAGTTCGATACCGGGATACTGTCTGTTGAATGCCAGAATGGCCTCCACCATCATCAGCGAGAAAGAATGGGTAACCCCGATTTTCAGCCGTCCGCATTTCATATTGCTGAGGTCATACATCCTGTTCACGCAGTTTTCTGCCTGATATAGCGCCTCCTGTGCGAACGGAAGCAGCTCTTCGCCCGCCTCGGTGATGGTTACGCCGTGGCTGTTGCGGATGAAAAGTTCGACCCCGAGGTCGTCTTCAAGCTGCCTGATGGTCGCAGAGAGCGTGCTCTGGGTGATGCACAGCGCGTTTGCCGCGGACGAAAAGTTCAGAGTTTCAGTCAGTTTTACAAATGCCTGTAGATGACGAAGTTCCATATAAAATCAAAAAAAATGCAGGTTAAGATCACCTGCAAAGATAGTTCATCCGGCGTTAAGATTCAAATCGGGACTGAAATTCAAATGAGTCCACAATCTGAACCGGGATCAAATGAAACCGCTATTCGAACCGGGATCAAACGTCAATCGGAGGAATTATTTCACAATCCCTTCCTGTACACCGGCAGCCTTGCGATTCTTCACTGCAAGCGTGAGATGTTTGCCTGACCTGGCATAGGCGTTGAACAATGAAGCTACTGAGCAAATTACAACCAATGAAACAAAAATCGTCGTTTTCATACCTTTATAACACTTATAACACTACTAACTTTACGTCCGCAAAGGTATAGCCTTATTGTCCGAGTGTCAAACGACGGTTATGAAATGTTTCCATTACGGCAATCGATTTTCGCGATTGCCATCTGATTTCGCCATCTCTCCGGCAAATCGCCGCGGATAAAAAATCCACGAAACTACTCCCCGACGACATAGACGTCCTCGTCCGGAGCGGAGAAAAAGAATTTCTCACGGGCGAATTTTTCAAGGGAGTCGCGGTTGGTTTTCAGGTCGTTGATGCGGGCGTCCATTTCGCGGGTCTTTTCTTCATATTCCCGAATCTGACGGTTCATGGACACGATTTCGACCTTGGCCCGAATCCAGCTGACGAATGTGTTCCCGTGCCCGAAAGTCCATGCATAGAGAAACACGGCGAGGACGAGTCCGGCGAAGCACAGAAACGACTTCCGGGGGTCATGGAGAACATCTTTAAACTTCCTGAAAGCGTCCTTTGTCTTCACAAAAGCGCTCCCGTTCTTTCCGAATATGTCCTTAATCCTGCCCAAAACGAAAATAATTACCGCATATCTCTGCAAAAATAACTATTTTTGTAGGATTTTGAGACTTTGTCCAGTTTTTTATAGGACAAAAACTCCCAAATTTCATAAAGTGTGAAACTTAAATAACTCAAGTTTCGCAGTGCGAAACTTGACAAGGGCTTCTGCCCGCCGGCCGTGAGGCCGAAAAAAATCCCCCTGACAGGGGGTGCAGGGGGTTCAGAAGTAAAAAAAGTGCGTGGGATTTAACCCACCCCAATACGGGTTACCCACGACCCCCCAACGTATTAGGGTACATGCGAAACTAAAGTTAAATATAACAGATAGATTATGAAACCAACACTTCTTGTACTTGCAGCCGGAATGGGCAGCCGTTACGGCGGACTCAAGCAGATGGACGGACTCGGACCGAACGGAGAAACGATCATCGACTATTCAATTTACGACGCGGTTCAGGCCGGATTCGGAAAAGTCGTGTACATCGTCAGGGAATATTTCCTCGAGGACTTCAAGAAACACGTCGCCGAAAGGTACAGCCACGTGAAATGCCTCGACGGGACTCCGCTCCAGTTCGATTTCGTGATTCAGGAGCTCGACAAGATTCCTGCAGGGTTCACCCTCAATCCGGAAAGAGTCAAGCCGTGGGGAACCAACCACGCCGTACTTATGGCGAAAGATGCCATCAACGAGCCGTTTGCAGTCATCAACGGTGACGACTACTACGGCAAGGAGTCCTTCAAGGTTCTCGCCGACTGGTTCAAGAAAAACGAGGGTTCAAAGGGCAAATATGCTCTCGTAGGCTTCGAAATCGACAACACCCTTTCGGATTCCGGCACAGTTTCACGCGGAATCGGGACAGCTGACGCGAACGGGCTTCTCACCCACGTCGAGGAGCACCACAACGTGATCCGCAAGGAAGACGGAAAGATCCATGCGACGAACAGCAAGGGCGAAGACGTGATTCTCGAGGACAAGGCTCTCTGCTCTATGAATATGTGGGGATTCACCCCTGACTATTTCGCACAGAGCGAAGAAGTCTTCACCGATTTTCTCAAGGAGAACATCAACGAACTCAAGGCAGAGTTCTACATTCCGTTCGCTGTCGACTGCCTCATAAAGAAGGGCACTGCGAGCTGCGAACTCATCTCCACACCTTCCCGCTGGTTCGGTGTAACATACCAGGCTGACAGACAGGGAGTTGTGGACAAGTTCCAGGAGTTTGCCGACAAAGGCGTCTATCCGACTCCGCTTTATAAATAAAGATCGCAGGCTCCAAATACCGGAACACTGGGACACCTCATATTCCTGACTCAAGTTTCGCGCTTACTAAACTCGCGCATGCGAAACTTAAGTTAAATTCTGATGAATCAACATAAACGGACAATGACATTCTTCAAAAGAAAAAAGACCGCCGGCGGAAAGGGATTTGACCTTTTCGGGGTTTACTCCTTCTATATTCCCGACGGGAAGGGGATATTCTGGATTATCGTGATGTTTATGCTCGGAGCGATACTCGGCAACCTCGTCACGATCGGCCTGACGCTCGGAGTGTCGGCGGACTTCGCGGCGAAATACGGAATGCTGATTTCGTATCCACTGATGTTCATCCCGGCAATGCTCTTCGCCTCGTCCGCAAGCCGCAGGAATATGATGTTCGAGGACGGAATCGCGCTTGACAGCTGTAACCTCGGCAAATACCGGCCGTGGTGCGCGGCTGTCATAGTCTCGATCGCCACCGTGGCCGCGGCGTTTGTATGCGACATTTTCAACGACATTCTTCCGCAGATGCCGGATTCGCTGAAGAAAGTCTTCGAGCAGATGATGGACGGGCCGTTGTGGGTGACCCTGCTCTGCGTCTCTGTGTTCGCTCCGTTCTTTGAAGAATGGCTGTGCAGGGGTATGGTACTCAGGGGACTGCTCCAGAGGATGAAACCGGGCTGGGCCATCGTGCTCTCCGCGCTCTTCTTCGCGCTCATTCACCTCAACCCGTGGCAGGCAATCCCGGCATTCCTGCTCGGCTGCCTTTTCGGATATGTCTATTACAAAACAGGTTCGCTCAAGCTCACAATGCTTATGCACTGCGTGAACAACACCCTCGCCACAGTCCTGAGCAAGATTCCGGGACTCTCGGACTGCGAGAGTTTCAGGGAAGTGCTCAGTCCGTGGGCATACTGGCTGGAATTCGTCGCCTGCCTCTGCATACTCGCGGCGGCAGTGGCGGCGTTCAGCAGCATTCCTGTAAAGGACGGGGAGAAGTCGAACTGCGACAGGATAAGGTTCGAATAGAGGAAAGGCCAGGACCTGCGGAAATCAAGTAATCGATTATGATTTTTTCAGACATAGCATACTGCTCCGACAAGTACCAGTACACGATGGGAAAGTCCTTCTATGAGAGCGGACGGAAAGACTCGATGGCGGTGTTCAACATGTTCTACCGGGTCGCTCCGGAGAACAACAACTGGGCGGTGGTCAGCGGCACGGAGGAAGTCGTGGAGATGATTCTCTCAATGGGCGGCAAGCCGGAGTCATTCTTCGAGAAGTTCCTGCCGGGCGACGAATACGCCGAATTCAGGAAATACCTTGCCGGAATGCGTTTCACGGGCAACGTCTATGCGATGAAGGAAGGCGAAATCGCTTTCCCGACCCAACCGATAATCACCGTGGAGGCTCCGCTGATTGAGGCACAGGTGCTTGAAACCCCGCTTCTGTGCATTATGAACCATCAGATGGCGGTGGCCACCAAGGCTTCAAGGGTGTGCCGCAGCACCAACCGTCCCGTCAGCGAATTCGGATCAAGGCGTGCGCACGGTCCGTGGGCGGCGACCTACGGGGCGAAGGCGGCAATCATCGCGGGCTGCGCGGGCACTTCCAATGTCCTCACCGGAGCCTATTTCGACTGCGGTTCGACGGGGACTATGGCCCACAGCTATGTCACGACTTTCGGCTGCTCGGTTCACGGGGAGTTCGACGCTTTCGACACCTACATCAAGACCCATCAGGGAGAGAACCTCATCCTGCTGATCGACACCTACGACACGCTCCACTGCGGCATCAAGAACGCCATCCGGGCTTTCCGCGCCAACGGAATCGACGACAGCTACCCGTTCGGCTACGGAGTGCGTCTGGACAGCGGAGATCTCGCCTACCTTTCGGTGGAATGCCGCCGCATACTCGACGACAACGGCCTGAAGAACTGCAAGATTTTCGCAACCAACTCGCTCGACGAATACCTCATCAGCGACCTTGAGCGTCAGGGAGCGGCGATCGACTGCTACGGAGTGGGAGACGCGATTGCCACGAGCAAGGCGAGCCCCTGCTTCGGCAATGTCTATAAGCTCGTGCAGATTGACGGGACTCCTGTGCTCAAGCGCTCCGAGGACAAGGTCAAGCTCATAAACCCGGGATTCCAGATCACCTACCGGATTCTCAAGCACGACGAGGAAAAAGGCGACGTGTTCAAGGTGGACGTGACCTGCCTGCGGGGAGATTCACTCAGCGGGAAGATTGAGCGCGGAGAGGAGTTCACCGTCTATGACGAGTACGACCGCTACAAGTTCAAGACCTTCCCTGCCGGAAGCTACACCGCAGTTTCGCTCCAAATCCCTGCCATCGCGGAGGGACGGAGAGTCGCGCCGCACCGCAGCCTCGGAGAGAAGAGGGAATATTACAAATACACGCTGATGCATTTCAGCCCGTCGGAGAGGCGTCTGATAAACCCACACTACTACAAAGTGGACATTTCCGACGACCTGAGCGCGAAAAAGAACGAGATCATCAACCGTCTCGTCCGGGAGATCAACGAGTTCAGGGAAATCTGACGGGATCGATTGGAACGGAGCCGATTGGAATGGATTCGAGGGAAACGGATTCGGGGAAAACGGATCCGATGGAAATGGATTCGATGGAAACGGATTCGATGAAAACGGATTCGAGGGAAATGGATTCGGGGAAAACGGATTAAATATACATATATATGGAAAAGAATACGGCACTCGTCGTTGTGGATGAACTCTACGATTTCATAGACGGCTCGCTCGCCTGCATAAACGCGGACAACGCCGTAAAGGAGACGCTGCGCTTTATCGACAGGAACACGGACGGCCAGGAGGGGGACACGGATGTCGAAATTCTCGACACCTTCCCGATTCTGTTCATACACGAACGCCATCCGGCAGACCACTGTTCGTTTGTGGGATTCGGGGGCACGTGGCCGGCGCACTGTGTCGCGGGGACTCGTGGCGAAGAAATCCACGAAGACCTGCAACCATATGCAAGAGAAGAACTTACCTTCTACAAGGGCTGTGACCGTGCCTTCGAGCAGTACTCCGGTTTCGAGGGACGGAACAGCGCGGGGCAGTCGCTCGGCGAGATTCTTGAACTGCTCGATGTCCGCACGGTGGATGTCTGCGGGATTGCGACCGAGTTCTGCGTCCGCAACACCTGTATGGACCTGCTCAAGGCCGGATTCAAGGTGAAGCTGTTGACGAAGGCGACTGGCTGGGTTAGCGACGAAGGAAACCGGAAGGCGCTTGCCGAAATGGAGGCAGCGGGCATTGAACTGATTTAAGGGTAATTGCGTGGGATCCCCCCCCATACGGGTATCCCACGAACACCCAGCGAATTAAGGTATATGCGAAACATAGATTAAATGAATAAAGAGACAATCAAGAAAATTTGGCTGCCGCTGCTGGTGGTGGCGTTCGCGGGGTTCCGTCTGTTCGGAACCGACGCGGGACGCAGCATACCCGTGCGCCGCACAGCCGATTCTCTTGAAAGCCTTCTTTCACCGGACAGTTCCGCCGCCGCTCTGAAAGACAGCGTCATACCCGCCGGGACTGACAGCCTGAGACTCACCGGAGCCGACAGTCTGAAACCCTTCGGAACTGACAGCCTGAGCCTCGCCGGGACTGACAGCCCCGCCGCGGCCGCCGACAGCGCCGAACTGCTGCTGATAAACCCGGCGGACACCATCCGCATCCCGGACTCGCTCGAATTCAAAGACCCGCTCAAATTCAAATACTACATAGCCCTGCGTGATTCGGCGACACGCGCCTACACCCGCGACACCCTCATCGCCGCAGGCGACTCCCTCGAACTGGCAAGGCTCGACTCCCTCTATGTCAAGGACTCCACCGAACTCGCGAAGATAGCCTTCGACAAATGGTACAGCGGACTCAGCCGCAAGGAACGCAAGAGATACGACTACAAACAGCAGCTCCCGATTCTTCTGCACCGCTCCGACAGCATAATGCACCGCCAGGACAGCATCAAGGCCTACAAGGACAGTGTCCGCGAGAACACTCCCCGCATCCTCGAAACTTTCGCATTCCCGGACTCCCTGCAGTACAAAAGGATAGTCGTCTGGAATGTCGACCAGGACTTCCAGCAGTTCAAATACGTAAAACAGGACACGACTTTCAATCACTGGTTCAACGAAATGCCGCAGCTCCAGAACGATGTGAACATCACCTGGCAGGGCGTAAGCGGCTCGGCGACACAATATTACAACTTCTTCAAACGGGAAGAGGAAGACAACGCCATATTCTACACCCCCTACCGCGACTACAGTTACTCCGCCTCCACTCTTCCGCAGTACAACACGAAGACCCCGTACACCGAACTCGCCTACTGGGGCACCCTCTTCGCCAAGGACGAAAAGGAGGAAATGAACGTAAAGGTGTGGACTTCGCAGAACATACTCCCCCAGCTCAACCTCACTCTCGGATACTATAAATTCGGAGGCAAGGGTATGCTCCAGAGGGAGGATGTTACCAACAGCAACGCCGTGGTGGGACTCAACTGGCTCGGCAAGAAGTATATGATGCACACGGGCTTCGTACACAACAAGATAACCAAAAGTGAAAACGGAGGAGTCACCGACCTTTCGATGATCCGCGACACCACTCTCGACGCCCGCGAACTCGCCGTGAATCTCCACGAAGCCTCCAACGAACTGAAGAAGAACACGGTCTTCCTCGACCAGACGTTCCGCATCCCGTTCAGTTTCATCAAGAAACTCAGGGCGAAGAAGGACAGCACCCTCACATATTCCGCCGACACCCTCGACAAGAATGTGACTTCGGCATTCATAGGGCACAGCAGCACACTGGACATATATTCGAAAAAATATACCGACGAAATCGGGTCTTCGAACCCCGAAGCGGCGACATTCTACAACGACGCATTTTACCTCAATCCGACGGCATCAGCCGATTCCCTGAGGACGCTCCGCCTTGACAACAAGGTGTTTATGCGCCTGCAGCCGTGGGCGAGCGATGCCGCGGTTTCGAAAATCGATGTCGGAATCGGGGACAAGCTCGCGTCATACTACAACTTCAGCAAGGATGTGTATGTGTCCGGAAAACTGAAGAACACCTACCTCAATTCGGCATATGTCTATGCCGGAGCGAACGGAAAGATAAAGAAATACGTCGAGTGGGACGCGACGGGAAAATATGTGTTTGCGGGCTATGAGGTCAATGATTTCCGTGTCGATGCGAATCTGAAGTTCAGCTTCTATCCGTTCAGGCGCGACAAGTTCAGCCCGATCGACCTCAAAGTCCATTTCGAGACGGGACTCAAGGAGCCGGACTTCTACCAGCAGAATCTGCTCACCAACCACTTCAAATGGAACAACAGTTTCGGCAAGACCTCCACGACGAAGGTTTTCGGAGAACTCGACATCCCGAGGTGGGATCTCACCGCCTCGTTCGGATATGCCCTGCTCGCAAACAACCTCTACTATGACAGCAAGGGGATTGTCCGCCAGAACGGGGATGCGATGAGCGTAATGAGCGCATATCTCAAGAAGAATTTCACTTTCTGGAAGATTCACCTTGACAATCAGGCTCTGTTCCAGCTCTCCTCGGACAGCGATGTGCTGCCGCTCCCGATGCTCGGGCTGAATCTGCGGTGGTACGTTCAGTTCCCAGTCGTGAAGAATGTGATGGAGATGCAGATAGGTCTCAATACATATTTTACGACCTCGTGGTATGCCCAGGGCTACAACCCTGTGCTCGGGGTGTGGTATAACCAGAATCAGCAGAAATACGGCAACTGCCCCTACTACGACGTGTTCATCAATGTCCAGTGGTACAAGGCCTGCATTTTCGTAAAACTGATGAATGCGGGACAGGGGTGGCCGATGGCGACGAACGACTACTTCACTTCCCACGGCAACATCTACTCGCAGCGTGCCGTGAAAATCGGAATCTACTGGCCGTTCTACATTTCATCACACAAAAACGGCAAGGCTTCCGGCGGTTCATCTGCAGGCGGGATTACGGGAGGCAGCCGGAGCGGCGGAAGTTCAGGACGAAGCGGTTTAACAAGCGGAATGAAGAATGCGATTGCAAGGTAGCTTCATACCGCGCCACAAGGATCTCCTGAGGTTTCTTGCAGGGCTTCTCGGCTCCTGCATTTTCGCCCTTGCGACAGTTCTGGTCGGGAGGAAGATTTACGAAGACAAACGCAACTGTTTTGCGGGAGAATCACTCCGCTGCGTCCTGGACTTCGGACAGTACCAGATCAGGGACGATGTGCTCTGGGCCGGGCTTAGTTATGAGATGCTTCAGGATTTCTCCTCGGAAAACCGCTGCAGTCTGAGCGTTGAGTCATACACGAAAAGGCAGAGCAGCCTCGATTCCCTTCGCCGGGGCTCTGTGGACATCGTCCTTCTCCCCCGCTTCGACTCCGTACGCCACGTCACGCACGTCGATTCAGTCCTGAAGTCGCGTCCGGTCTGCAAGGAAGTCTGCTGGGTTATGCGCAAAGGTGACAAGACCCGGATGAGACAGCTTAACCGCTGGATTTCGGACTACACTTCAAGGGACAGCTTCCCCTCTCTCGTGGAGCGTTTTCAGGCTATGCACAGCAGCGCCCGCCCGCCGAAAATCTTCCGCGAGCAGCAGCGTCTGAGTCCCTACGATGACATCATACGTTTCTACGCCGACTCCATCGGCTGGGACTGGAGAATGCTCGCCGCAGTGATCTACACCGAATCCAAGTTTGCGATAAATGTCACCTCGAATGTCGGAGCCAAAGGTCTGATGCAGCTTATGCCGCTGACTGCCAAGGTCTATGGAGTGCAGGATGTGCTCGATCCGAAGGAGAACATCCGCGCCGGAGCAAGCTATCTGGGGCGTCTCGACCGCCTTTTCCGGAAATACACCTCTCCGGACGACCGGCTGAAGTATGTCTTCGCGTCCTACAATGTCGGAGAGACCCGTGTGCTCCGCCGCCTCAACAGCCCTTCCGAAGCGCTAGACTCCGCTCTTCCGGTGACGGAAATTGACTCTGCGGCCGTGTCTGAGGCCCGTTCTGGCATCGACTCCGCCGTCACCTCCTACATCGACAAAATCTTCGATAACTACCGCAACTTCTGCCGCATCTGCGGGGAATAGGCACCTCCCGGAGCGGCGGTTGAAACAGCCAAAGGTACTTTCACACAAAGCGCCCCGGGGAGGATTCCCTGAGGCTTTTTTTTGATCTCGTGCCGGGCTTGACGCCCGAGAATATTACTTCGTGAATTCAATAACTACAGAGCTTGCATAGGCTGTACCATTAGTAGTCTTTGACACAGAGAAATCACCTTCACTATATGACACCGTCAAA
Organism: bacterium; assembly: GCA_963615405.1. Taxonomy (GTDB): domain Bacteria; phylum Bacteroidota; class Bacteroidia; order Bacteroidales; family UBA932; genus Cryptobacteroides. The sequence continues at coordinate 11,390 of CAVEHG010000031.1, forward strand.
TCTTCACTGTCCGTCGTAACAGACTTTATTTTTCCCCAACCTGTCCCTGACAAAACACCGGCATTCGCCTTAAATTGAAGTTTTATTGAATTATCTTTAGTCATAGGCATAACCTGGGAAACAGTAAACTCCATCTCTATTTCTGTACCATCAGAAGCCGTTGCTGTTACCGTCTGAGTCCCGTTATATTTTGCATAACCGGATGAAGCTGAACCTACTCCGTCTAAAGTACTTGCAGTAATTGTTGCTGTGTATTCCTTCACATCGTTGGTTGAATTCTGTCTAAGTGAAATAGCCTTGGTGAGGGTGGCATCGGAGGCGTGGGTCACGGTGAGAGTGGACTCATAGGCTGCAGAGGTGGTGTTCGATCCCTTCGGAGTTACTGTAATTGTGCCGGCGGTCTTGTCCACGGCAATTGTCGCCCAGTCGAGGGTCGTCGGTGTCACATTCCAGTCTCCGCCCTCGGAATTTACTGTAACCTTGACAACGAAGGCATCTGTTTCTGTCGCAGCCCAAGACTTGGAAGTCTTGTCAACAGAAAGTACCGGAGCAGTGTTGTCAATCCCTATTGATGTGGCGACAAAATTCATATTTGAATATTTGCTGCTATACCCGTACACAAATCCATAAACTTCAACGGCCTGTCCATCAGTATCAGAATTTGCTTTACTTAGGTACAGCTTCTGACTTCCTACCGAAATATATAGATCACTCTGAGTGCCTTTGGCGTGGATATACTGGACAGAGGAAGCCTCTGCATAAGAAGTCAACCAGGACTCTGTAGCCTCGACTGCGCCGGAGTATGTAGGAG
>CAVEHG010000032.1:0-11855 GCA_963615405.1 bacterium
GATATATTCCTTAAGATTCTCGCTCACCGTATGGAGTTCCTTGAGGGATATGTCAGCCTCGTTGAACTGTCCTTCGTCAATCTTGCTCTGGACAATTCTGTCCACGAGATCGGAAATTCCCTGCTGACTGTGGTCCTTCTGGGTTCGGGATGCGGCCTCAAGCGTGTCGCAGAGCATCAGGATCACCTGTTCCTTCGTCGCAGGGCGCGGCCCCGGATAAGTGAAGTCAGAAACATCCCCCGGATCTCCTCCGGCATTCACGAACTTGTTGTAGAAGAAGGCGGTCTTTGTCGTTCCGTGGTGCGTGGCGATGAAATCCCTGACCACAGACGGCAGCTTGTACTTGTCCGCCAGCTGCAGTCCGTCGCTCACGTGGCGGATTATCTCCTGTGCGCTTTCCTTGGGTTCGAGCGACTGATGATAGGTCTCCCCCATAGTCTCGTTCTCGACGAAACACTGCGGATTGCAGATTTTACCGAGGTCGTGATAGAGCGCGCCGGTTCTCACGAGAAGTGCATCGGCATCTATGCTGCGGGCGGCGGAATCGGTGAAATTGGCAACCTGAAGACTGTGCTGGAATGTACCGGGAGCCTTGGCGGCCAGTTCACGGAGAGCCTTGTTGTTGGTGTCGGAAAGTTCCATCAGGCGGGAAGATGACACCAGATTGAACATCTTCTCGAAGAGATAAATCACCGGATAGAGCGCGACTGATATCATCGAGGCGAGGAACAGTCTCAACAGTTCCCAGTAATCGACAGTTCCGTCCAGTCCCCCGATAAACCGGAAGGAGAACCACACGACGGCAAGCGTGAAAAACACGATGAGCGCATTCACGAACTGGAGCCATCCGCGGTTAAAGGAGTCAAAGACATATATCGCCACGACTCCGGCCACCGTATGCATCACAAAAAGTTCGATTCCGCCGTGTCCGAGAACAAGAAGCGGAATGAGAGACACGATATAGACCGGAAGTATCAGCCTCTTGCGGAAAAACGCGAGCAGATAATATGCGAACAGCGGGAACGGAACAAGATAGAGTGAGTTGGGAGATACCCTCTCCACAGCCGACGCGGTAAAAGCGGTGAGGGTGAAGATGAGAAGCAGGTAGAGATACCTGTTCGGCTGGGCGAAAATCTGCGGGTTCGTGAACAGGATCGCGAAAAACAGCACGAGGACTATCGCGAACGCGAGCAGGATGTCTCCACACCACATCACGGCGCGGTTTCCGGAATAACCCAGGCTCGAATCATATTCCGCACGGTAGGAATCCAGAATCTGTTCAACTTCGGCTGTGACAATCTCTCCGCGGGACACGATGACCTTCCCGGCATTCACGACTCCCTTGGTCGGGGAAATCTCCGGAGCGTTCTCGGAATTGACAAGCTCGGACATCTGCCGGTCAAGTGAAAGATCCGGAACTATGAGCGAGTAGATTCCGAATGCCCTGCACAGCGAGTCCGCGGCCGTTTCCCCGGAAAGCGAGGCAAGCAGTTCGAGCTTTGCCGATGACACCGAAAGAATCTCCTCGACAGGCTTCTTGACGGCACGCTTGTCCTTCTGGACATAAACCATTGTCCAATCGTAATCTCCGGACTGCCTGCCGCCGAAATATTCGCTGTCATCGGCGACTCCCCTCCGGTAAATTTCGCCGAAAGATGTCGCCAGGGTCGGCTTCATCCGCGCATATTCCCCAAAATCAACGGTGTTCAGGGACTGCACAGCCTGAAGGCCGACATTCCTGTCCTGCTTGTAGTATGGGATTATGCTGATCTCTTCGGCATTTCTCTCCTGTTGAAGTTCAGCGGCCGTCTTGAGTATCGGGAAGTCGAATTCCGCGACAAGCGTCTCGTACATCCAGGGAGAGCCCTTGCTGTAGCTGTAACTGAATTTCGTACTCCTCGGCATAAAAAGCACAAGAAGTACGAAAACTGTCAGAAGCGGAACATAAATCCTATAACCTTTCGGCAGAGATTTCTTCATATACAAATGGATATTCAAACTTACGCGTCAACGTTTGCGTAGTGGGCATTCTGCTCGATGAACTCACGGCGCGGCGGAACATCGTCACCCATAAGCATCGAGAAGGTAAGGTCGGCAGCCGCAGCGTCCTGAATGGTAATCTGGCGGAGCAGACGATGCTGCGGATCCATAGTCGTGTTGGCAAGCTGTTCGTCGCTCATCTCACCGAGACCTTTGTAGCGCTGCACGGTCACGCCCTTTTCGGAGCCCTTGCCGAGCTGGAGGGTCGCCTCGCGGCGCTGGTCATCAGTCCAGCAGTAAATCTCCTCCTTGCCCTTCTTCACGAGGTAGAGCGGCGGAGTGGCGAGATAGACATATCCGTTCTTGATGAGGTCGAACATATAGCGGAAGAAGAATGTCAGGATGAGGGTCGCAATGTGGGATCCATCGACATCGGCATCGGTCATAATGATGACCTTGTGATAACGCAGCTTACTGAGATTCAGCGCCTTGCTGTCTTCTTCCGTACCCACGGTCACACCGAGTGCGGTGTAGATGTTGCGGATTTCTTCGCTTTCGAAAACGCGGTGGGTGAGGGCTTTCTCGACGTTGAGAATTTTACCCCTGAGCGGCAGAATTGCCTGAGTCTTACGGTCACGGCCCTGCTTTGCGGTACCGCCTGCGGAATCTCCCTCGACAAGGAAGAGCTCACATTTCTCAGGATCTCTCTCAGAGCAGTCGGCAAGCTTGCCCGGCATACCTGCGCCAGACATGACAGACTTTCTCTGAACAAGTTCACGGGCCTTGCGCGCCTCGTGACGGGCGGTTGCGGCGAGTATCACCTTGTCCACAATGGCCTTGGCCTCCTTCGGGTTCTCCTCAAGGAATGCCTCCAGCGCAGAAGAGACCGCCTGCGAAACGGCAGGATCGACCTCCCCGTTTCCAAGTTTCGTCTTTGTCTGTCCCTCGAACTGAGGCTCTGCAACCTTGACTGAAATCACTGCCGTGAGTCCCTCGCGGAAGTCCTCCGCCGCAAGTTCGAACTTGAGTTTGGAAAGGAAGTTGTTCTTGTCGGCGTAGGCCTTGAGAGTCTTGGTAAGACCGCGGCGGAAGCCTGTAAGGTGCGTACCTCCCTCTATCGTGTTGATGTTGTTGACATAGGAGCGGACCTCCTCGGAGAATCCGGAGTTGTACTGAAGGGCAACCTCAATCGGGATTATCTTGGAAGTTTCAAGGCAGATTACCGAACTGATCGGTTCGTTGCGGCTGATGGAGTTGACGTACTCTACATACTGCTTGAGTCCCTCCTCCGAGTAGAACTCCTCCGTTCCCGGATGAATCGCGTCCATCATATCCTTTCCCCCATCCTCGACCGGTTCACGCAAGTCGGTGAGAGTCAGTCTGATTCCCTTATTGAGAAAAGCGAGCTCACGAAGACGGTTCGCAAGAATCTTGTAGCGGTACAGCGTCGTCACGGTGAAAATCTCCGCATCCGGATGGAAGGTGACGGTGGTTCCGGAATCATTTGATTCGCCGACAACCTTCACAGGAGTTGTCGGTTTGCCTTTGGAATATTCCTGGACGAAGATTTTCCCCTCACGGCGGATCTCTGCACGGAGATAGTCGGAGAGTGCGTTGACGCAGCTTACGCCGACACCGTGGAGACCTCCGGAAACCTTGTAGCTGTCCTTGGAGAACTTGCCGCCGGCGTGGAGTACCGTGAGCACGACCTCAAGGGCGGAACGGTGCTCCTTCTCGTGCATACCGGTCGGGATGCCTCGGCCGTTGTCCTTGACCGTGATCGAATTATCCTTGTTGATTGTGACGTCTATACGGTTGCAGAATCCTGCCAGAGCCTCGTCTATACTGTTATCAACGACCTCATATACAAGGTGATGAAGACCCCTTTCACCAATGTCGCCTATGTACATTGAAGGTCTTTTCCTTACGGCCTCAAGTCCTTCGAGGACCTGAATGCTGTTCGCGGAATACTGTTCTTCCGCAGCCTTGATCTCTTCGTTTTCAATCATTTCGTAAATATTTAGCCTGCAAATATAGCGATTATTTTCCAAAACTCAAGCGCAGACCTGCGGTAAGTTCCGGCCCTCTTTCAGCATAAAGAGGAGTGCGCTGAATCGCCTGTCCGGTGAGCCTGCTGCCGTGCAGCCAGAAGGAAAGGCTGCGGCTGTAGCGGAACTCGGCAGAGAGATACGGTTCGCCGTAAGCAGGAATTCTGTAGTCCGTCAATGAGTCCGGCGCTGTTTCGACATGGCCGCGGCGGGCAGTCGAGAATTCGCAGCCCACGCCGGCGAATATGCGCCTCATTATGTTGAAACTGACGGACAGATTGCCTGTGAAAGCGGCAGGAGCGATGTACTGCAGGTTATCCCCGTGCACAAAGAGCCCGTTGTAGCGCAGTTCCAGATCCACCCGTCCCCAGTCATCGGAATAGCGGGCATCGGCTCCGGCACGCAAAAGGCTCGAAGACGCATATGTCAGGTCATACACCGGAAGCGTCTGATCGCTGCCTCCGAGAGTGACGGATGCCATACGGACACTTTCGAGTGGCGATGCCGCCCGCTCGGACCAGGAAACGAAAGCCTCATATCCGAAAACGGAACGTATGCGTCCGCGCATTCCGAAAGAGGCGTTCACCCGCTCCACCGTGCTTCCGAGCGTCCGGTGCGAGAGCAGGGCGGAGGTTGAGATCCCGTAGTGCCGGAAATTCCCGACGGTTGAAGTGTATGAATCCAAATGCTCTCCGCCTTCCACCCGGAGCCAGAGTCCGAGCGGAATGCGGGTGAAATCGTAGGCTATCTTCACTGCCGGATAGACATACTGGCTTTTCGAGTCATTTTCTTCTCCGGCCCCCTTCGATACGCACGGGACATCGACTTTCAGTCCGAGGTCGAACGACCAGCCCTTCACATTCAGCCGGTAGCGCGGAACAAGCTCGAACATAGCGGCCGTATGGGTCAGAGAACGGGTGTACGACGCCACATCCGTGCCCGCATCGAATACGAAACGCCCGGACTTTTCCGTCGGGACATTGAGACTGACGCCTGCCTTGAACGCGTGCTCCCCTACAGAAACCTGTTCACCGGCATATTTCGGGTTCATACAGTCGTTGCCGAAGCCGTATTTAACCCACGTCGCGAATCCCACGCCTCCGCTGACGGTATCCTTGGAGAACACCCTGACTTCGGCCGTTCCCCTGTCAAGACTGCGGCTCCGGAGCCAGTCCCGCTGCTGCAGACCGGCATAGACGATGTCGGAGGTTAGTCCTACACCGTTCCAGTCGTAGCGGAAGGATATTCCGGCATCATTGTCCATATCATAGTTCCAGCCTGTCCAGTACTGCCTGTTGCCGCCGTCCCGGAGTCCCGTGAGACGGTTCTTCCCGTCCAGAGCGACTTTCCGGTAGTCTCCGGCAAAAGAACGGTGGTTGCCGTAGATGTCGAGAGAAAGCCTGCCGTTGGAGACAGGGGTCCAGACGATGTCCAGTTCAGGATGGAGCGTGTAGCCGATTCCGGCGTTCAGATAGAAAACTCCCGGACGGCGGTTCTCCACCGACGGTTTCATATCAACGCTGTATGGGCTGAATTCGTAGGCCCCGCGGTACGGACGGTCGAACACCGAGTAGTCGAACGTCATATCGAAACGGCGCACCGAATCCGGAACGGCCATCTCAATTTCCCCTTTCCGGGCATTCTCGGTTGCAGCCCTGTACTTGTTGGTGACAACGACAGTGGGATTGTATTCCTGTGCAGACACCGCCCCGGCAAAGACGCAGAGGCAGGCGAAGGCTAACGTATATCTTTTAATGTTTTCCATATGTTTCATCTGTCCATTATTTCACGCCCATTTCGGCAAGACGGTTCAACCTCATGGTGACATTGTCCTGGATGTCATCGGTGTCCGAAACCGGCTTGTAACCGTCCCGGACGCTCTCGAATGTCGCCTTGGCCTGACGAAGATCCCCCTGCTCGGCAAAAGCGTCGCCGAGAACGAGGAAGGCCTTCGCAAGCCAGTAGTTCTGCCCGGTTCCGGAATCGGAGAAGGCATAGACAAGTTTCTCCACCCCGCCGTAGTCCGCGCGGTCAAACCTGTCCTGGATCAGAAGATATTCGGACTCGGCTCCGTATGCGTCGGAAGGGTTCTTCGCGAGGCCGGCGAAGAGTTCGTAAGCGGCATCGCGGCTGCTCAGAGCAAGAAGCGACTTGGCACGGACATATTCGGACTCACGCAGGACGGCTGCGGAAACGGAATCCGATGCCGCAACGTCCGCCGCGCATTTTTCAGCCTCCGGATAGAGTTTCGCCCTGTAGGCGGAGCGCATCCCGCCGACAAGCGCACTCCTTACGGTCGCCTTGTCGGAAACCTTGGAGCGGACGGCGGTGTAGGCCTGATATGCCTCGTCCCAATGCTCGAGGGCGAAGGAAATTTCGGCGTAGCGAAGCATCGAAGTCTCGGCCAGGACGCCCTCTCCCCCGTCTATGACATCTTCGTAGGCATCGCGGGCGTGCTCATAGTCTCCGGTGAGACGAAGACATTCGGCCCTGTAGAACCTCGCCTTGGCAAGATTGCGTCCCGAAGGATATTCCTGAACATATTCTGCAAGCGCAGACAGCGCTCTGGCATATTCCCTGTCAAGAAACAGCTGCTCGGCTGTGGAAAAGCTGAAATCATCCTTCTCTTCAGCTGTCTTCGTGGCTCCCTTGCCGATGCTTTCGATGTAGGCGAGATAGTCCTTCGCACGACCTTCGGACTGATAGATGGACTCTATCACAAGCAGAGCGTTGTCGGCATATTCAGTCCCCGGCATATTCTCCGCCACGCGGCGGCAGTATCCGAGAGCCTCGTCCCTGCGGTTCGAGTTTCTTGCCAGCATAGCCTTTTCGAGCAATGCCTGAGCCACACAGGAGCTGTCCTTCACCCCGGCAATCACGAGGTCGAAGCAGCCTGCGGCCGAATTGGCGTCTTTCGCCTCGACATAGCTCCGCCCGAGTTCGAGCATTGCATCCGCATAGTGTTCCGTCACCGGATTCGCAGCCTTCACCTCGGAGAGGCGTTCAATCTTTTTCGCGAGCTTGCCGTCAAGACCGTATGCCACGGCCGACTGCCAGTACGGATAGATGTCGTCCGGATCGCGGTAGCTGTCGGCCACGTTTCCGTATTCCACGGCAGCCGCCTTGTAGTCGCCCCGGATAAAGCTGCAGTCTGCGATTCTGGTCAGCGCATCCTTGCGGAAGTCGGAGGAACTGCGTGTGTAGGTTCCGCTCTGCTGCCCGGCATACTCGCCGAACCATTTGACAGCACGGTCATAGTCCCCGAGATTATAGTAGGAATACCCTATATTGTAAGGCAGGAGACTCCCTTCCTGAGCGCCGTTGAGAGCCGAGATGTTGTAGAGCGCCTGGGAGACGGACGCGGCGTCGGCGTAATTGCCGTTTTTGTAGTAGGCTTCAGCGAGCCAGTATTTTGCGAGCTGGTTGAACCGGTCGTCGCCGTCGGAATAGAAAGTCACGGTCTTGAGGCACGGAACGGCGGCGCGGAAAGAGCCTGCGGAAAGGAGTTGCCTGGCACGCAGGTAGTTGGCTTTCATATAGTTGCGCTGCATCTCCGGAGTAAGATCGTCTATGTTGTCATAGGCGTCGATCGCGCCCTGATAGTCCCTGCTGTAGAGCGCCGTGAGTGCGATGTAGCCGTATATGTCCTGACTGTCGGTCTCGGGATAGCGTTTCAGATAGTCCTTGAACACGGAGACATCGGTGTTGAGGTCGAACGCCAGTTTGGCATAGTTGAACATCGCGTCTTTTTCGATGGATTTGTCCCAGGAAAGCAGCGAGGCGTCCCGGAAAGCCTCCATTGCAGCCACCTTGTTCTTTGTTTTTATGTAGGAATAGGCTCTGTGATAATCGGCAATCTGTCCGAGCGAGTCTGTCCTGTTCTCCATTTTCCCGAAGTTCTCGATCGCCCCGGCATAGTCCCCGACCGCATAAAGCACTGACCCGGCGAAGAAACGGTCGGAACGGTTCATCTCGGAGTTCCCGGACGCGTTCAGGTCGTAGTATTTCTTCGCTGTCGCGGCATCCCCGGTAACGAGCGCCGACTCCGCGATCATCCTGTTCAGGCGCGGTCTTCTGTCAGAAGGAACGGAATCGGAAATTTCCGGACCATTTTTCAGGACATAGTCGTAGTCGCCGAGCATAAAACGGCACTCAAGCGTGTAGTAGTCAGACATATCCGCAAACCGGGCATCCTTCCCGGACTTTTCGAACCATCCGATGGCCTCCGCAAATGCGTTACGTTTGTAGCAGATGTAGCCTAGCGAGTACAGGGACGGAGCTGTATAATCCGACTTGGGCTGCGAAACCACCTGTGAGAACAGTTCATACGCCTTGTCGTAATCCCCGGTTTCCTGGGCGGAGAAGGCATATTTAAAGGTATATTCCGTCCTCGACGAACGCCGCAGCTGCTCAGGTTTCATATCCACGAATATTTCCGTACATTCGGCGTATCTTCCCTGTTCAAAGAGGTTTACGGCGTGAGAGAAACGAAGTCGCGGAATCATTTCCGAGTACGGATGTTCCGCAATGAAGGATTCGATGTCCCGGATATATCCGTAGGTTTCGAGGGCCGCAGAGCACAGGATGGAATATCCCTTTGCCTCCGTGGATCCGGTCTGCGCGTATATTTCGTCGAATCCGGTTCTCGCCTGACTGTACATCCCTTTGTCGTAAAGCCTCAGGGCACGGACGAACTCCGCCGACGGGGTTATTTCCCCAGATGAGGAAGCATCATTCCGGGAGGAAGCGTCACTCGGGGTGAAAGCATCATTCGGGGTGAAAGCGTCATTCCGGGCGGAAATTGAAATCCCGGAAACATTTCCCGACATCGCCGACGGAATACCGAAGACGAGAAGGACTGCGAATATGATATGTCTGAACATATGGAACAGTTAAATACTTAAGTTTCGCACTTGCGAAACTTGAGCTAAATTTTTTACAAATTTACTCAAAAATTCTCACTATCTTTGCGAAGATGGGGCACTTTTTGCACAGATCGCCCGACATATATACGAAATTCAAACAGATTATGGCTACTCCGCTGATACAATTCAAAGACGCCGACATCCTTAACGGCGAAAACACTGTGATTTACGGGCTGAATCTGACCGTGGAGGCCGGAGATTTCGTGTATATCGTCGGAAAGGTCGGAACGGGAAAGACTTCGATCATCAGGACTATGATTGCGGAAAACCCGCTCGGAAAGGGAGAAGGAACGGTCTGCGGATTCAATCTTAAGGATATGAAGAAGAAAGACATCCCGTTTCTGCGCAGGAAGCTCGGGGTGGTCTTCCAGGATTTCCAGCTGCTGATGGACCGGAGCGTGCACGACAACCTGAAGTTCGTGCTTGAGGCCACTGACTGGAAGTCCGCGCCGGAGATGGAAACGAGGATTGAGGAGGTTCTGACGGCGGTGGGGATGGCACGGAAGGCACACAAGATGCCGCATCAGCTTTCGGGAGGAGAGCAGCAGAGGATTGCAATCGCAAGGGCGATTCTGAACCGTCCGGAGGTGATTCTGGCGGACGAACCGACGGGAAATCTCGACGTGGAGACCGCAGAAGGCATTATGCAGCTGCTCCGCAGGCTCAACAGCGAAGACGGGACGGCTGTGGTGATGGTGACTCACAATCTGCAGCTGTGCGAGCGGTATCCGGGTAGGGTTCTCGTCTGCGGAAACGAAGAGTGCCGGGAGAAGTAAAGGAGTGCCGGGAGAAGCGAAGGGATCGTTACTGAAGGCCGGGGAAAGCAGAGGAGCACGCGATATAATGAGAAAGAAAGACAGATACGCCGGCGTCTTCGGGGTGCTGAAGGAGAAAATGGGACGGGTTCAGAGCGAACTTGACTTCGGATCGCCGTTCCAGCTTCTTGTGGCGGTGGTGCTGTCCGCGCAGTGCACCGACAGGAGGGTCAATATGGTGACCCCGGAGCTTTTCCGCCGCTGGCCTGACGCGCTGTCGCTGTCGAAGGCTGGATTTGAGGATGTTTTCGAGGTCGTGCGCTCGGTGTCCTACCCGAACAGCAAGACGCGCCACCTGATAGCCCTTGCAGGGATGCTGGTCAGCGATTTCGGGGGCGAGGTGCCTTCTGAAACCGAAGATCTGGTCAAACTGCCGGGCGTGGGAAGGAAAACCGCCAACGTTGTGGCGGCGATAGTTTACGGGAAACCGGTGATCGCCGTTGACACCCACATTTTCAGGGTTTCCAGACGGCTTGGGCTCTCGGACGGAAAAACAGTGGAGGCCGTGGAAAAAGACCTTACGGACAATATCCCCGGGGACGAAAGGGCTGACGCTCACCACTATCTCCTCCTGCACGGGAGATATGTCTGCACCGCACGCGCACCGCGGTGCGAAGAATGCCCGGTGAGCGGATGGTGCCGCGAATACAGTAATCATTAAGCGCATGACGCCGTAATAGACGCATGACGCCGTAAATATTAAAAGAAAATCAAGTTATGCTATACCTTACATCTGAAAACATCATACTCATCGGTTCCGTGCTGATTTTCTGCAGCATACTCATTTCCAGAGCGAGCAGCAAGTTCGGAATACCCGCCCTTCTCCTCTTCCTGATGGTGGGAATGTTCTTCGGCAGCGACGGGCTCGGAATCGTGTTCGAGGATGTCCAGAAGACGAATTTCATCGGTATGATTGCGCTCTGCGTCATACTTTTCACCGGAGGTATGGAAACGAAATTCGCGGACATAAAGCCGGTTTTCGGCCCCGGAATAATCCTGTCCACGCTCGGAGTTCTCCTGACGGCGGCGATTACAGGAGGTTTCATCTATCTTCTCGACGGCTGGAAGGGCGTAGGACTCGGACTGCCGCTGGTTTCCTGCCTTCTGCTCGCCGCCACGATGTCCTCAACGGACTCGGCCACGGTGTTCGCGCTCCTCAGAGGCAAGAATCTGCGCCTGAAGAACAACCTCCAGCCGCTCCTTGAGCTCGAAAGCGGTTCCAATGACCCGATGGCCTACATAATCACGGTCGTGCTCATCGAGATTGCCACTTCGCTCGGAGCCGGCGGAAATGTTCCGGAAGTCTCCGAGGAAGTTTTCAGCGCGGCAGGATTCGCGTCCGCAGCAAGCTACACGGCATACGCTACCGTCTGGAATGCGATCAAGGTGTTCCTTCTCCAGTTCATCATCGGTGGCGCCGTGGGTGTCGGTATGGGACTCGCGGCAGTCTGGCTGCTCAACAAAATCCAGCTCAACAACACCCCGCTCTACGCGATTCTGCTTCTGAGCATAGTGTTCTTCTCCTACGCCCTCGCCGGGATGCTTTCAGGCAACGGCTACCTTGCCGTCTATCTCGCCGGGATTCTCATAGGCAACAACAAGGTAACGCACCGGAAGCAGATAATAGCCTTCCTCGACGGCCTCACGTGGCTGATGCAGATCGGGATGTTCCTCATCCTCGGACTGCTCGTCAACCCGATCCAGATGCTGAAGACCGCCCCGGTGGCCATCCTCATAGGCCTGTTCATGATGTTCATCGCAAGGCCGCTGACGGTTTTCGGCTGCCTTCTCCCCTACCGCAACATCAGCCCGAAATCCAAACTCTTCGTGTCCTGGGTGGGTCTCAAGGGCGCAACCCCGATCATCTTCGCCACCTACCCGATTATGAGCCACATTGAGGGCGGGGACATCATCTTCAACATCGTGTTCTTCATAACTCTCGTATCCCTCGTCATCCAGGGCGGCACGCTCCCTCTTGCCGCCAAATGGCTCAAGCTCAACGACGAGTCCGCGGTCAAGGACAAGGAGTTCGATGTGGATCTCCCGGAAGAGGCAGGTGAACTCACTGAGAGCACGGTGACACAGGC